>DATIEN010000065.1:0-20995 GCA_035455705.1 Casimicrobiaceae bacterium
ATGCCCCGGGAACTCCTCATGCTCAGCGGCTTCTCGCTCGCGACGTTCGTCGTCTTCATCGTCGTCCTGATCGGGATCGTGAAGGCGATCCGCGTCGTGCCGCAACAGCACGCGTGGGTCGTCGAGCGGCTGGGGCGCTTCTTCGGCGTACTGCAGCCGGGCCTCAACTTCGTCGTCCCGTTCCTCGACCGCGTCGCGTATCGGCACGATCTGCGCGAGACACCGCTCGACGTGCCGCCGCAGATCTGCATCACCAAGGACAACACGCAGCTCACGGTCGACGGCATCCTCTATTTCCAGGTCACCGATCCGCGGCTTGCGTCGTACGGCTCGACGAACTACGTGCTCGCGATCACGCAGCTCGCGCAGACGACGCTGCGCAGCGTCATCGGCCGCATGGAGCTCGACCGCACGTTCGAGGAGCGCGATGCGATCAATGCGGCCGTCGTCAGCGCGCTCGACGCCGCCGCGCCGAACTGGGGCGTGAAGGTGCTCCGCTACGAGATCAAGGACTTGACGCCGCCGGCGGAAATCCTGCGCGCCATGCAGGCGCAGATCACCGCCGAGCGCGAAAAGCGCGCGGTGATCGCGACGTCCGAGGGCAGGCGCCAGGAGCAGATCAACATCGCGCAGGGCGCGCGCGAGGCGGCGATCGCGCAGTCGGAAGGTGCGAAGCAGGCGGAGATCAACACGGCGCAGGGTCAGGCGGCAGCGATCCTCGCCATCGCCGAGGCGAACGCGAAGGCGATCCGGCAGGTCGCCGAAGCGATCGCCGAGCCGGGCGGCATCGGCGCGGTCAATTTCAAGATCGCCGAGGAATACGTCGCGCAGTTCGGCAACCTGGCGAAGGCGACGAACACGGTGATCGTCCCGGCGAACGTCGGCGACGTCGCGGGACTGATCGCGACGGCGCTGTCCGTCGTGAAGGCGGCGCCGGGCGACGCCAGGTAACGGAGCGGCGCATGAGAATATCGGGAAGCACGTTCATCGTGACCGGCGGCGCGTCGGGGCTTGGCGAGGCGACCGTGCGGATGGCCGTCGAAAACGGTGCGCGCGTCGTCATCGCCGACGTCAACGTCACCGCAGGCGAAGCGCTCGCGAAGGCGCTCGACGGCGCGGCGCGCTTCGTCCACACCGACGTTACGAACGAGGCGAGCGGCGAGGCCTGCGTGCAGGCGGCGCTCGACGCCTTCGGCGCCGTTCACGCGCTCGTCAACTGCGCCGGGATCGTGCATGGCGAGCGCGTCGTCGGCAAGGACGGTCCGCACGCCCTCGCAAGCTTCGTGCGCGCGGTCGCCATCAACCTCGTCGGGACGTTCAACGCGATCCGGCTCGCGGCTTCCGCGATGACGCGGAACGCGCCGAACGACGGCGGCGAGCGCGGCGTCATCGTCAACACCGCGTCGGTCGCCGCGTTCGACGGCCAGATCGGCCAGGCAGCCTACAGCGCGTCGAAGGCCGGCGTCGTGGGCATGACGCTGCCGATCGCGCGCGAGCTCGCGCGATCGGGCATCCGCGTGATGACCATTGCACCCGGCATCTTCGAGACGCCGATGATGGCGAGCCTCGCGCCCGACGTACAGGAAGCGCTCGGCAGGATGGTGCCGTTTCCGCCGCGGCTCGGAAGGCCGCCCGAGTTCGCGTCGCTCGTGCGCGAGATCGTCGGGAACCCGATGCTGAACGGCGAGGTGATAAGGCTCGACGGCGCGATCCGCATGGCGCCGAAGTGAGGCTTCCGACCCTGGCAAACCGTTACGTCTGCTGACTTGCCATGCCACAGCACGTCGATCTTCTCGGAAGCGTCGGCATCGCGATCTCGGTCGCCGCGATCCTGGCCTTCATCGGGCAGCGCCTGCGCCAGCCGCTGCTGCTCGCCTACCTCCTGGCCGGCGTCCTGATCGGGCCGCGGATCGGCCTCGGCATCGTCAGCGACGAGGAGAGCATCCAGACGGTTTCGGAGATCGGCCTCATCCTGCTGCTGTTCATCATCGGCCTCGAGCTCGACCTCAAGAAGCTCTTGTCCGCCGGCAAGCCCGTGCTCGTGACGGGCGTCCTGCAGTTCCCGCTTTGCGCGGCGCTCGGCCTCGCGTTCTTCGCGCCGTTCGGCTTCTCGATGCGGGGCAGCGACTTTTCGCTGCTCTATCTCGCCGTGTGCCTGGCCCTGTCGAGCACGATGATCGTCGTCAAGCTGCTCTACGACAAGTTCGAGCTCGACACGCTGCCGGGACGCATCACGCTCGGCGTGCTGATCTTCCAGGACGTTTGGGCGATCGTCGTGCTCGGCGTGCAGCCGAACCTGCGCAACCCCGAGCTCGGCAAGGTGCTGCTGTCGCTCGGCAGCGGCGTGCTGCTCGTCGGCGCCACGCTTCTGATCAGCAAGACGCTGTTGCCGCGCGTGTTCCGCTCGGTCGCCAAGCTGCCGGAACTCGTGCTGATCGGCTCGCTCGCCTGGTGCTTCATCGTGTGCGCCGCGGCGAGCGGCGTCGGCCTGTCGCGCGAGATGGGCGCGCTGATCGCCGGCATCAGCATCTCGACGTTCCCGTACAACATGGACGTCATCGCGAAGGTCGTGAGCATCCGCGACTTCTTCGTCACGCTGTTCTTCGTCGCGCTCGGCATGCAGATTCCGATGCCGAGCGTCGGCATCGTCGCGCTCGCGATCGTCGCGTCGCTGTTCCTCGTCGCGAGCCGCTTCGTCGTCGTGTTCCCGATTCTGCGCGCACTCCGCCAGGGGCACCGCACGAGCCTGCTGCCGTCGATCAACCTCGCGCAGATGAGCGAATTCTCGATGGTGATCGCGGCGATCGGCCTCACCTACGGGCACATCGACTCGAAGACGGCGACGCTGCTGATCTTCGTGTTCGCCATCACGTCGGTGGCCTCGACGTACCTGATCGGCTACAGCCACCCGTTGCAGGCGACGCTCGCCAGCTGGCTTTCGAAGGTCTCGCTCAAGGACCTCGATGCGTCGCAGCCGGCGGAAACGGGAGAGGCGGACGGCGTGCAGAAGGACGTCGTGTTGCTCGGCTTTTTCACCGACGCGAGCGCGCTCGTCCACGAATACGAGATGGGCGAGACGCCCAACGCGCAGGCGATGCTCGAGCGCCTGCTCGTCATCGACTTCAATCCCGAGGTGCACGCGGAGCTGTCGAGGCGGGGTATTGCGTGTCGCTATGGCGACGTTGCGAACATGGACACGCTGCATCACGCCGGCGTGCACGCGCCGAGGCTCGTGGTATCGACGATTCCCGACGCGATCCTCAAGGGCACGAGCAACGCGCGGCTGCTGCGGCTCGTGCGCCGCTTATGGCCCGAGGCGAAGGCGATCGTCACGGCGAGCGGCCCGACGTCGGCGATCCAGCTTTACGAGGCGGGCGCCGACTTCGTGTTCGTGTCGCGACTGCACTCGGCGTCGCAGATGGCGTCGATCCTTGAGCGCGCGCTCGACGACGACTTTGCCGCGGTGCGCGAGGCCCACGTCGCGCAGATCCGCCGCCGGCGCGAAGTGCTCGCCTGACCGGCGCGGGTCGCCCGGCTACATCGGCGGTACGAGGCCGTCCTTGCCGACCGCGAGCCGCGATGCCGCGAGCGAGCCGTCGGGCTTGATCGTCGCGGTGAAGATCACGTGGGCGCCGGGAACGACCATCTCGCGGCCGCCCGGCTCGAACGTGACGATCGGTGTCCCGGGCGGAACGACGACGATCTTCTCGCCGTCCCTGTAATTGAGCGTCATTCGGCTGCCGCCGTCCACGCTCTCGACGTGCGCGATCGTCGCGTTCGTCATCATGCTGCCCGGCTGCAGGTCCCACGGATAGTGGCCCTCGCCGCTGCCGCGCCCCGATTCGGGAAAGACCAGCACCTCGAGCGCGCGCAGCGTTCCATCCGCTTGCGGCATGCTCGCCGCGCCGACGAAGCTTCCCTGCCGGATGGCGTCGGGCCCGACGCGCACGACGGCCGACACGGCGTAGTTGTCGGCGAGGTCGACGTCGACCACTTGGCCGGTGCGGCTCCTGACCGAAAGCTTGTTCCCCTCGATCGACACGACGTCGCCGCGAATGCGCTGCGTGGAAGGCTGGGCCGAAACGGGCGCGGCGATCGCGAGCGCCAACGCGAGGACGATCAGATGGACGGCGGACATCGTTGAGCGCTCCAATCCGATTGGCACGATGAACGCTAACAGCCCTCGGATCGCCGCTAATCCCGTCGAAACGCGGACGCGGTCCGATCGCCGCTGATCGAGCCGATTCGCGCTAGTCCCGGCGGACGAGCGCGATGGCCGCCGCGATCATGCTCGCGAAGAAGACGAACGTCCATCCCGCAATGGACAGGCCAAGCAAGACCCAGCCCTTTTCGGCACATTCGCCGCTGCCTTCGAGCACCTTGCGCACGACCGCGGTGAACGGCAGCGTCTCCATCATGTACGACAAACCCATGCCGCACGCCGGCACCTGGTCCTTGGGCAACGCCTGCAGCCAGATCTGCCGCGCCGCGAACGCCGCACCGGCGCCGGCGATGATCAGCGTCAGCACGGCGTAGAAGGCCGCGCCGGTTCTTCCCGGATTCTGGATGGCTGCGATCAGGAACACGAGGCCGACCGCCGACACGCACACGCGCTGGAACATGCAGAGCGGGCAGGGCTCGAGGCCTTCGCCATACTGAAGCCACAACGCCCAAGCCATCAACGCGGCGCATACGAGGAAGCCGAGGACATACGCGGGTCGCCGGTGTGGCAGCACGATCAGTGCGAGCGATGCGACGCCGAGCGTCATCACGAACACCCGGTAGGCCGATTCGGACATTGCGGGTTGCGCGCCGAACGAGCGCAGCAGGAACTCCTGCGCAACGAGCGCGATGCACAGCACGAGCGCGGCGTATGGCCACGGTATGGCAGCGTAACGATTCATGAACCTGTCCCGGAATCGGCTGCGCCGGCCGATGGATGTTGTCGCGGAGCGACCGCCGCTGCGCTTGACGTTCGCGGGCTCGTGTCGGCGGTCATCGTTTGGACTGCGAGCCTTCGAGGGCCTGATCGAGGTCCCACAGGATGTCGTCGAGCGATTCGAGGCCGACCGACAGCCGGATCATCTCCGGCGACACGCCGGCCGCGCGCTGCTCGTTTTCGTCGAGCTGCCGGTGCGTCGTCGAGGCGGGGTGAATGATAAGCGTCTTTGCATCGCCGACGTTCGCCAGATGCGAAAGGAATTGCACGGCCTCGATGCAGCGGACGCCGGCATCGGCGCCGCCCTTGACGCCAAAGGTCAGGATGCCGCCGGCGCCGCGCGGCAGGTAGCGCTTGGCGAGCGCATGACCGGGACAGCCTTCGAGCAGCGGATAGTTGACCCAATCGACGGCGGGATGCGCGGCGAGGTGCCGCGCGACGGCGAGCGCCGATTCGCAATGACGCGGCATCCGCAGGTGCAGCGTCTCGATGCCCTGCAACAGCAGGAATGCCGAAAGCGGCGAGAGCGTCGGACCGAGCGTGCGCATCGTTTCCATCCGCGCCTTCATCGTGAAGCCGAAGTCGCCGAACGTCTCGTGGAAGATCACGCCGTGGTAGCCGCGCGAGGGCTCGGTCATCTGCGGGAAGTTGCCGTTGTCCCAGGCGAACTTCCCCGATTCGACGACGATGCCGCCCATCGTCGTGCCGTGTCCGCCGAGATACTTGGTGAGCGAATGCACGACGATGTCGGCGCCATGCTCGAATGGGCGGCAGAGGTAGGGTGACGCGAGGGTGTTGTCGATGACGAGCGGCACGCCCGCACCGTGCGCGACCTGCGCGATCGCCGCGACGTCGGCGACATCGAGCTGCGGATTGCCTATCGTTTCGGCGTAGAGGCATTTCGTCCGGGGCTTGAGCGCGCGGCGAAAATTCTCCGGGTCGGTCGCGTCGACGAACGTCGCGTCGATGCCGAACTGCGCGAACGTCACGGCGAGCTGCGAATAGGATCCGCCGTACAGCGTGCGCGCGGCGACGATGTGATCGCCGGCGCGCGCGAGCGTGAGAAACGCGAGCATCTGTGCGGCCATCCCGGTGGCGGCGGCGAGCGCGGCGCGTCCGCCTTCGAGCGCGGCGACGCGTTCTTCCAGCGCGGCCACCGTCGGGTTCGAGATCCGCGAATAGACGTTCCCGAATGCCTGCAGATTGAAGAGCGACGCGGCGTGGTCGGCGCTGTCGAACACGAACGACGTCGTCTGGTAGATCGGCAATGCGCGCGAGCCGGTCTGCGCGTCGGGAATCTGCCCGGCGTGCAGGCAAAGCGTGTCGAAGCCGAATCGGTGATCGGGCATCCGCGCAGGCGATCCAGGCGGCGAGTGCCGCCTTCTTCGTGCGCGATTATGCGCGAGCCGGGCAGCCCGCGCGGGAAATGCGTGCAACCGCGCCGCGGACCTGCGTCAGGCGGCGACCGTCAGGCCGGAACCACCGGTCGCCGCGACGAGATGACGCCGGTGTTGACGCCCGCCCAGTTGAGGCCGCCGAGCAGCCGCGCGTGCTCGATCTTCACGCAGCGGTTCATCACGACGTCGAGGCCGGCATCGGTGGCGCGTCGCGCCGCTTCCTCGTTCACGATGCCGAGCTGCATCCACAGCACCTTCGCGCCGATCGCGATGGCCGCGTCGGCGATCGGCGGAACGTCTTCGGCGCGACGGAAGCAGTCGACGAGATCGACCGGCTGGGCGATCGCGCGCAGGTCCGGATAACAACGCTCGCCGAGCACACGATCATACCGCGGGTTCACCGGGATGATCCGGTACCCATGGTCCTGCATGTACTTCGCGGCGAAGTAGCTCGGCCGGTACCACTGCGCAGACAGCCCGACGATCGCGAGCGTACGCGATTGCGCCAGGATGCGCCGCAGACCCGCGATGTCGTCGACGATCGCCATCGACCGCTTCAGCGGTCTCCCCAGTTCGGCCGGCCATTGTAAGGATAGCGGTCCGAGATGCGGCGGCCCGACGAGATCCTGTTTTCCAGCGCGTGCGGCAGCTGCCGGTAATCGCCGGGGCCGAACGTGCGGCATTGCCCGCGAAACTCTGCGTCGCTGCAGAAGATCCAGTAGCCGCGCTCGACGCGCAGCGATTGCGCGCGATCGTTGAAGCCGGTGTTCGCCAGGTCGCGCATGTAATCGCCCTGGACGACATAGCGATCGCCGCGGAAATCCGAATTGGAGTAGAGAACGGCGCCCACGCCAGCGTCGCGACCCCGGTCGTGGGGAGGCCTGCCTTGCGTTTGCACGAAATTCTGCGCCGTCGAGACGCCGGCAGTCGCGAGGAGCAAAGCCGCCGCAAGCAGGGTACGCTTCATCGAAACCTCCATGAATGCGACGCGCGAGCCGCGCCGCTGCAACCGCATGCTAACGGCGACCCGCGTCGCGGCGAAGTCGGCACGGCGCCGATCGCCTCGTCGGAGCGCTCCTACGCGCGAGGCTACGAGACGCCGCGCGGCGGTGGGGTGTTCGGCGGCGGTACGCTTCCGGGACCCGGGTTCGGCACGTAGTCGGGCGGGACGTCCGATGGCGAGGGTGTGCTGTACGGCGGGGGCGCCGAGTAGCCGCGCCCATATACGCGGGCGGGAACCCGGTTGCCATGCGCGTACATGCACTGGATGTACGCGCCGTCGTACTGGCGTTGCAGGTCGTAGGACGAATAGCCGAGCGCGTTGGCGCCGGCCGCGGTGCCGAAGAGCAGTCCGCTGCCCGCGCCGATTGCAGCACCGGTTCCGGCGCTGCCCGTGGCGCCGCCGATGATCGCGCCTGCGGCCGCGCCGATCGCGGTGGCGGCGGCCGCGTTCGCCGCTGCCGTGTTCGTCGACGCCTGCGCGGGGCCCGCCACGCTGGAATACGCGTAGTTGCGGCAGTCGACGTCGTCGACGTGGAACTGGTCGAATGGCTTGCCGGTTCCGGGCAGCACCGTGACCATCGGTGCGGTGGGCATCACGACGCAGCCGGCCGTGAGCACCGCGCTGCCGATGGCAATGAAAATCGAAGAGGCTTTCATGATCATCCCAGGTCGCTCGAAGCTGCGGACGTCGGCGACGCGTTCGGCGGAGCGGGAACGTCCTGCGGCCTCACCTTCACCCACGACTTCGAGCAGTTCTTGACATACGGATAGTATCCCGACGGCGCCGTGCAGTAATACCAATACGCAGGCGCCGCAGTCCGCGAGCGCTCCACGTAGGGCAGGCTGGCCGCCGGTGAATCGGCCGGGTAGGGTGCGTAGTACGGGGCGTACCGGTACGGCCCGTAGTACGGATATCCGGCGAAATAGGGATAGCCCGCGTAATACGGATAACCCCAGTAGTACGGATAGTACGGGTAGTACGGATAGCCGTACGCGCCGAAGTAAGGGCCGACGAAAATGCCGACGCTGCCGTGCCATCCACCGCCATGCCATCCGCCGCCGTGCCATCCGCCGCCGTGCCATCCGCCCGCGTTGGCCGATCCGGCGCCTGCCCAGATGCAGGCGCCCAACGCCAACGAAACGAACGCTCGCAACCGACGACTCATGCGCATTCCCCGCTCGAGGAGGTTCCGTCGTGCCGCGACCGGCGCTGCGGCGCGGCTCGGACTAGTTTAGAAGAGGTGCGAGTCCCTTTCAATCGGCGAAGACGGCAACATTGCAACAAACGGTGGCGGAGGAACGATCATCATTCGCGCGAGCGCAGTCGTCGACGCGATCTCCCGTCGCCGGGACTCATTGCGGGATCGAATTCAGCAGATACATCGTCGCAAGGACCGAGCTCGGCCGGCCGAGCTTGCCCATCCACTGATTGAAGATCGTCTCGATGTCGCGGCTCGTGTAGACCTGCGTCAGCGCCTTGTTGACCTCCAGCCGCAACGCCGAATCGCCTCGGGGCAGCGCAAGCGCATAGGGCTCGAACGAAAGATCCTCGGCGAGCAGCGCGAACGCCGACGGATCCTTCGCCGTCGCCATCAGCCCGACGAGCTTGACCTTGTCGCCGGCGTAGGCGTCGGCGCTGCCCGCTTCGAGCATCGCGATGCCGTCGGCCGCGTTCTCGATCGGGATCAGTTTCGCGTCGATCAGCCGGCTGCGCAACGAATCGGCCAATCGCGTTTCGGTCGTCGTGCCCTTCAGTACCGCAACCCGCTTGCCCGACAGGTCGCTCGTCGCCTGGATCGGCGACCCTGCCTTCACGAGAAGGCCGCCGGCATCGACGAAGATCAGATTCGAGAAGTCGACCCGGCCGAGGCGCGATTGAGTGGGCGTCGTGTTCGCACACTCGAGTTGCGCCCGGCCCGACGCGACCATGTCGAGGCGCTCGCTGACCGAACCGGGAATCCAGTTCACCTTGATGCCCGGATCGCCGACCGTTCGGCCGATCTGCGCGATCACGCGCTTGCACAGGTCGATCGTATAGCCTGCCGGCTCGCCGCCGGTCCCCGCCAGCGAGAAGGGAAGCGAATCGGGCGAGTAGGCGACGTTGACGATGCCCGCCGCCTTGATCTTCGACAGCGTGTCCGCGGCCGGTTGCGCGAGAGCCGCATCGATCGAAAGGATGGCGACGGTGAGCGCGAATGCGATTCGTAGCATGGTGGGTCCTCGATTCGATGGCTATCGGGCGAACTCGACTGCGCGCGCATCCGACGGCTGGGTGTCCTGCGGCGGCGTCTGACGCATGCGCACGTACGCTTCCGGCACCGGATATCCGGCCGCGCCGAACGTGTCGCTGATCACGCGGTTGGTGTCGAAGTAGACCTGCCAGTAGTGGTCGGTATGCGTATACGGCCGCACCGCGAGCACGGCCCCCCGCTCGTTGAAATCGACGATCTCGACCTCGGGCGCGGGGTCGCGCGCGATGTTCGGAATCGCGACGAGCGCGTCCTTCAGGCGACGGATCGCATCGGCGACGTCGACGCCGTGCGCGAGCTGGGCCAGACGGTCGACCCGGCGATAGGGGTTGGCCGAGAAGTTCTGGATCGTGTCGGAGAAGATCTTGTTGTTGCCCACGAACGTCGTGACGTTGTCGCCCGTCACGATCGTCGTCGCGAAAAGGCCGATCTCCTTCACCGTGCCTTCGGAGCCGCCCGCCTTCACGTAGTCGCCGACCTTGAACGGCCGCAGCACGATCAGGAACGCGCCGGCCGCGAAGTTGGCGAGAAGGCCGCCCCAGGCCGCGCCGATCGCGATGCCCATCGCCGCGACGAGCGCTGCGAACGACGTCGTCTCGACGCCGAAATAACCGAGGATCGCGACGATGAGAACGATGTTCAGCGCGACGCCGACGATGTTGCCGATGTAGCGCTGCAGCGTCGGATCGACGTGCTGTCGATCGAGCGCCGCTGACATCACGCGAACGGCGAGGCGTATGAGCCATCGGCCGATGACGAACAGTGCAATCGCACCGGCGACCTTGAGCCCGACCGTGGTCAACTGCGTGCTCGCCGTATCGGCGATTCTTTGCCAATCCATGGTCCTCTCCCGTCGACGATCGGGCAGCGCAGCCGCGCGCGCCTCGCACGCCCCTTGCGCGACGATGATCGCCCCGCGCCCGCTGCGCCGTCTTCGCAATTCTCGTCACGCAGCATCCGGAAGCTCGCAGCGACGCCGATCGCCTTGAAACTTCGTCCGCGGCTGCTACACTCGCGCGTCCGCTCTTCGCCGTGTGCTCGATGACTCGCTACAGGCTTCCGTTGGGCTGGTGCGTGTTGGTTGCGATCGGCCTTGTCGCCGGAAGCGCGCAAGCCGCCGGCACCCTCGACCGGATACGCGAGCGTCACGCCGTCGTGTTCGCTTACCGCGATGGCGCGGCGCCGTTCTCTTTCAAGGATTCGACCGGCGTCGTGCGCGGTTACAGCGTCGATCTCTGCGCGCGCATCGCCGCCGCGCTCGAGCGGCGGTTGGGCATCGCGCCGCTCGCGATCGAATGGATGCCGGTGAACGCGGATACGCGGATCGACGCGGTCGCCAGCGGACGCGCGGACGCCGAGTGCGGCACGACGACGATCTCGCTCTCGCGCATGGAACGCGTCGACTTCAGCGTGCCGATCTTCGTCGACGGCGGCACGCTGCTCGTCCCGGGCAAGGCCGCCGTCAAGCGCCTCGCGGACCTGAAGGGCCGGAGAATCGCGGTGATCAGTGGAACGACGACGGAACGCGCGCTGCGGGCCGCGCTCGACGTCGCGGAAGCGCCGGCCACGCTCGTGGCGGTGGCCAAGCCGGAGGAAGGCGCCGAAGCGGTGCGCGCAGGCCGCGCCGATGCCTTCGCCGGTGATCGGCTGGTGTTGATTCAACTGCTGACCCGTGACGAGCCGGCCGCATTCAGGATTCTGGACGACGACTTCTCGTTCGAGCCGTACGGCATCGTCGTGCGCCGGGACGATGCCGATTTCCGCCTCGTGGTGAATCGCGCACTCGTCGACGCGTACAAGAAAGGCGACATCGACGCGATCTTTCAGCGCTGGCTCGCGCCGCTCGGCAAGCCGAGCCCGTTGTTGAACGCGATGTTCTACCTGAACGCCTTGCCCGAATGAGCACGTCCGCACTCGGTGCGATCGCGGCGTTCGTCGTGATGGGCGTCGCCAACGCGCAGACGGACCAGGTGTCGACATGCGCCAACTGCGGCGTCGTTGTTTCGATCGTGCGCGTCGTCGAGGAGGAAGCGTGGACCCCGCTCGGCACGTCGTCGGCTGCCTCGACCACCACGGGTGGCGACGTCCAGGCACGATCGGCATTCGCATTCGGCGGCGCAGGCAAGCCTAGCCTCGTGCTGGTCGGCGCCGCGGGTGGCGCCGTCTACGCGAAGCGACCGAACTCGTACCAGCGGCCGCGCTGGGACGTGACCGTCAAGCTCGACGCGGGTGCCACGCGCGTCCTGCCGCAGCTATACGAGCCGCTGCTGCGCGAAGGGGACCGCGTTCGCGTATTCGGCACGCAAGTGGAGCTCGCTCGGTAGACGTAGCCGCGTTACGTCGCTCAACCGTTCGCGCTCGTGGTGTCCGCGGTCCCCGCTTGCGGCACGCCCCCTCGATGCGGTGGATCCGGCATCCACCCGTGCACGGTCAGCATCAGCGCAAACCCCACGACGTACGCGAGCGCCACGTGCCAGCCTCCGCGCAGCCACGCGAACACCGACTTCGCGTCGGGATACTGGTTCGTCAACGCGACGCCGGCCGACGAGCCGAACCAGATCATCGAGCCGCCGAAGCCGACGGCGAACGCGATGTAGCCCCAGTCGTACCCTCCCTGCGACAGCGCCAGCGCGGTGAGCGGAATGTTGTCGAACACCGCCGAGACGAAGCCCAGGCCGAGCGCGACGCGCCAGGACGCGTCGGGCAGCTTGTGCACCGGCATCATCGAGGCTGCGAGCACGAGCGACAGCAGGAACATCGAGCCCATGAACGCGCCGGGCAATTCCTCCCAATGCGGCCGGCGCAGCGGGACACAGGCGAGGAGCGCGATCCACACGGCCGCGCCGATGAACGGAAAGCGGTCAGACCATTCGTTGAACCGCACGTTGACGACGACGTTCACGACGATCGCCGTGATCAGGATCACCGCGACGATGAATACGCGAACGTAATCGACGCGCACGCTCGCAGCCGCGTCGCGGGTGATCGGCGAGAAACGCTGCTGCTGGATCGAGGCGGGGATACCGAACAGCACGAGCGCGACCGACGCCGCGATGTAGGCCTCGAGCACGGAAAGCGGCGACACGCCGTCGATCCACATCATCGTCGTCGTCGTGTCGCCGACGACGCTGCCCGACCCGCCGGCATTCGACGCGGCGACGATCGCCGCGAGAAAGCCGATGTGCACCTTGCGCCGAAAGACGACCCCCGCGATCGTGCCGCCGATCAATGCCGCGGCGATGTTGTCGAGGAACGACGACAGCACGAAGATCATCACGAGCAGGAGGAAGGCGCCTTTCCAGTCGTCGGGAAGGAGCCGGGGCAGCCATGCCGGCACCTGGCTCGCCTCGAAGTGCTTCGACAGCAGCGCGAAGCCGAGCAGCAGGCCCAGGAGGTTCGCGAGCAGCACCCATTCGTGCGCGAGATGCGCGACGAAGCCGAAGACGCCCGGCCCTTCCGCGAACGGCGAGAACAGGATCTTGAAGAGCGTGATGACGGCCAAGCCGATCACGGCGATCTTGAGCGTGTGGTGATGGAAGAGCGCGACGCCCGCGAGCGTCAGCCCGAACAGGATGAAGTCGATCGGGACCGTGCCGATCGCCGGCGGCTCGGGCAGCGCGCCGCTGGCCGCCAGCGCGGCCGGGGCGGCAAGAACCGCGATCGACACGAGGAACGGACGCAGGGCGGCGATCGGCAGATGCATGAGCAGTTCCCCGGACAGGACCGGCACGGGGGACGGCCGGTCATTCGGTGGCCGGTCCGGCCGGTTTCCCGTCACCGCCCGTTCTGCCGCCCGGCGTTTTTTGGTGACGCGGATTGTAACCGCGCTGCCAACGGCGCGCCGTGGGGGGAAGGATGCACGATCCCGCCATCCGGGCCCGATCCTTGCTTTTTTGGGTCGCGACAACGGGCAGCGAATGCCGGGGGACGGGAGCGCGGCGGGCCGGAGGAAGCTTCTTCGGCCGGTCCCGCGTCTTCGCTGCCGTCCAAAAACGTCAGAGAAGGTACATGGCTCTTACCCGTTCGATCAGCCGTCTCGACCTGGCTCCCATGCCGCCGACGGTCGGCGATGCCATCGAGCGGGGGCCGCTTCTCGCGCTGTCGCAGCGCAAGCTGAACGCGCTCGGGACGCCGCTCGCCTACATCGATCGCAATCAGCGGTACCGCTTCGTCAACAAGGCGCTGCTCGACTGGTTCGGCAAGCGCACCGAGGACGTCCTCAATCGCGAGATCATCGAGGTGATGGGGCGCGAGAGCTACCAGCTCTACCGCGCCTACATCGAGGCCGCGCTCGGCGGCGAGCGCACCGGTTACGAATGGCAGCTCGCGCTGCCCGGCCGCCAGCCGATCTGGATTCGTGTCGACTACTATCCCGACAGGAACCAGCAGGGTCACATCCGCGGCGTCCTCGCAACGTACAGCGACGTCGACCAGCTGAAGCGTCTCGAGATCGAGGCGGGCCAGCGCGAGCATCGGCTGCGGCTCGTCACCGACAGCGTGGGCTTGCCGATCCTGCACTTCGATCGCCAGCTTCGGCTGCGCTTCGCGAACAAGCCATTCGCCGACTGGATCGGCGTACCGGCCGACGACCTGATCGGCCACACGTTGTCGGATTTCCTCGCTTCGGACGCATTGACGGAGATCCGCGGCTACATCGAGCGTACGTTCGCGGGGGCGACCGTCTCGTACGAGCGGCGCGAGCGGCGCTCGTCCGGCGAGTTGCGCTGGGTGCGCGTGACGCTGTTCCCCGATCGCGAGATGGGAGGGCGCGTCGGCGGCGCGTTCGTCGTCTGGAACGACATCGAGGACGACGTCCGCGTGCGCGACGCGCTCAAGTCGCAGCAGCAGCAGCTGCGCCTCTTCGCCGACAACATCCCGGGACCGATCGCGTACCTGGACAAGAGCCTGCACTACACGTTCGTCAACCAGGCGTTCGCGAACTGGGTGTGCAAGCCGCAGGACGAGATCTACGGCAAGACGCCGTTCGAGGTGATGTCGGCCGACGTCGCCGCGTTCCTGCGTCCGGTGCTGAAGCGCGCGCAGGCGGGCGAGCACGTCGAATACGAGCGTGTCGGACAGAACGCCAACGGCCAGCGGCGCTGGATGCATGGGCGCATGGCGCCCGACCTCGATTCGACGGGCAAGGTGCGCGGCCTCTACTGCACCGAGTACGACATTCACGATCTGAAGCAGACGGAGCAGGAGCTCGCTGCGCGCGAGAAGCAGCTGCGTCTTTTCACCGACAACATCCCGGAGCCGGTCGTCTACCTCGACGCCGAGCGCCGCTACGTGTTCGTCAACGAGGCGTTCCTGGACCTCTACGGGTTGACGCGCGACGAGGTGATCGGCAAGAAGCCCGAGGAGGTGCTAGGGCTCGAGGAGTCGCAGGCGCTCACGCCCGACCCGAGCCGCGAATCGAAGAGCGAGGCGCTCACCTACGAGCGCGCGGTCGTCGACGTCGTCGGTCGCACGCGGTGGCTGCGCGCGCGCTGCGTGCCGGACCTCAACTTCGATGGCAGCGTCCGCGGCCTCTACGTCGTCGGCCACGACATCACCGATCTCAAGATCGCGCAGGACGCGCTCGCCGCGCGCGAGTCGCAGCTCCGGGCGATCATGGACGGCGTGCCGGCGCCGGTCGCCTACATCGACCGCGACGAGCGCTGCCATTACGTCAACCGCACGTTCCTGCAATATTTCGGCCTGACGGTCGATCAGGTCGGCTACCTGCGCCTGCGCGACATCGTCGGACAGGTGATCTACCAGAGCGCGCAGGCCATGCTGACGCGCGCGCTCGAAGGCGAGTCGACGGCGTTCGACCGGCTCGTGCCGGGCGCGAACGGCGTGCGCCGCTGGATGACGATCCGCGTGGTTCCCGACGCGGGGCCATCCGGCGAAGTGCACGGCGCGTTCGTGCTGATGAACGACATCCATGGGTTGAAGCAGGCCCAGGAGGCCTTGCGCGCGTCCGAAGGCGAGTTGCGCCTCATCATGGACAACGTACCCGCCCGCGTGTCCTACATCGACCGCGACTACCGCTATCGCTTCCTGAACGGCCACAACGAGAAGTGGCTGGGCGTGAGTCGCGACGACACGACCGGGCGCACGATCGCGGAAGTCGGGGGCGCCGCGCGCTTCGATCTGCTGAAGCCGTTGTTCGACCGCGTGCTGACGGGCGAGGTGGTGTCCACGCAGCTGATGTTGCCGCAGCCGTCGGGCGAGATGATGTGGGAGGCGGTCCACTACGCACCCAACCGGGACGCCGACGGCAACGTCATCGGCATCTATGCCGTGCACACCGACATCCACGATCAGAAGAAGAACGCGGACGCGCTGCGGCATGCGAACTGGATGCTGTCGTCGCACATGAGCAATACCCCGCTCGCGGTGCTCGAGTGGGACAGTGAATTGAAGCTCGTTCGCTGGTCGCCGCAGGCCGAGGTGATCTTCGGCTGGGACGAGAGGAGCATGCTCGGCAAGACGATCACCGCGAACCCGCTGCTGCACGAGGCCGACGGCCAGGTGATGAGCGACCTGATCGAGCGCCTGCTCTCGGGACACGAGCCGCGCGAGACGTCGGTCACGCGCAACTACCGCGAGGACGGCAACACGATCTGGTGCGAGTGGTATCACTCGGCGCTGGTCGGCGACGACGGCAAGGTCGTCTCGCTGCTGTCGTTCGTGCAGGACGTGAGCTCGCGCATCCAGGCCGAGGAGCGGCTGCAGTACATGGCGACGCGCGACGCGCTGACGGGCCTGCCGAACCGCCTGATGCTGAACGAGCGGCTCACGCACGCGATCACGCAGGCGCGGCGCAGCGGCCGGCGCGTCGGCGTGCTGTTCATCGACCTCGACCGCTTCAAGAACGTCAACGACACGCTCGGCCACCGGATTGGCGACGAGCTCTTGAAATGCGTGACGCGCGCGCTCGGCGACGCGTTGCGCGAAAGCGACCTGCTCGCGCGGCTCGGCGGCGACGAGTTCATGGTCATCGTCGAGGACTTCGACGAGCCGCAGGTGCTGGGGCGCATCGCGCAGAAGCTGCTCGAAGCGATCTCGCAGCCGTTCCGCATCGAAGAGCATGACATCTACGTGACGTCGTCGATCGGCATCTCGGTGTTCCCCGACGATTCCGACGATCCCGAGGAGCTGATGAAGCACGCGGACGTCGCGATGTATCGCTCGAAGGAGCTCGGCCGCAATACCTACCAGTTCCTCGACGCCGACCTGGCCGAGCGGCGCCTGCGCCAGCACACGCTGGAGACGGCGCTGCGTGGCGCGCTCAAGGACAACGCGCTCAAGCTCTACTACCAGCCGGTCGTGCGCATCACCGACCGCGCGATCGTCGGCGCCGAGGCGCTGTTGCGCTGGACCGACGCCGATCATGGCGTCGTGCCGCCCCAGGTGTTCATTCCGCTCGCCGAGGAATCGGGTCTGATCCATGCGCTCGGCGACTGGGTGTTGAAGACGGCGGCCGCGCAATGCGTCCAGTACCGCCGCGGCGGCATGCCGATGAAGATTTCGGTCAACCTGTCCGCGAAGCAGTTCTATCGCGACGACCTCGCGCAGCGGATCACCGAGATCGTTCGCGCCGAGGGCTGCGAGCCGGCATGGCTCGAGCTCGAGGTCACCGAGACGAGCCTCATGCACGATCTCGACGCGATCCGCAAGGTGCTGCACCAGCTGCGCGGCGAAGGGTTCACGGTGGCGATCGACGACTTCGGCACGGGCTACTCGTCGCTCACGCACTTGAAGCACTTCCCGATCGACACCCTGAAGATCGACATCTCGTTCATCGCCGATCTCGAGACCGACCAGGGCGACGCCGCGATCACCGAGGCGATCATCGGCCTCGCCCGCGGCCTGGGCCTGAAGGTCGTGGCGGAAGGGGTCGGCACGCGCGCGCAGCTCGATTTCCTCGACGTGCGCGGATGCGACTGCTTCCAGGGCTTCTGGGTCAGCAAGCCGTTGCCCGCCGAGGAATTCGTCGAGTTCGTCAGGAAACGGCCGAGCTGAACGTCGGGCGATCGATTGGCCGTCGCGGTCTTCAATGCGACGGATCGACGATGCGACTCAGGGGGGGAGCGTGTCGATCCAGCCCGCGATCGCCTCGGCGACCCCGCGCCATCCGGGCTCGAGCATCAGCATGTGCGCAAGTCCCGGCAGCACGATCGCGTCGACGTTGTGATGGCGCGCGGTCGCCCTCACATCTTGCGGGGTGCAGATGCGGTCGCCCTCGGCCCCGAGCACGAAGACCGGCCGATGGTCGCGGGTCGGAAGCGCCCAGTGCAGCCGCAGCGACAGGTCGAAGAGCGCCCGCGGCGATTCCGAGTGGAAGTGCCGGACAGCCTGGGCGAGCAGCGTCGGCGCGACGTCTGCGCTGAAGTAGAACGGGCGCAACGTCTCGAGGACGTCCGCCGAGAGCCTCGACTGGTCGACGTTGCTCATGTGCACGAGATAATCGGGGTGCGACGCGGCGAGTCGCGTCGCCACGGCAAGCAGGCCCGCCGGGGGCAGCGGAGCCAGGAGCGCCGCGCCGCGCACGGGTCGCTTCGCGACGATGCGCTCGAGGATCGCCGCGCCCATCGAGTGGCCGATCAGGATCGGCGGCTCGGCGAGCGTGCCCGCCACGTGCTCGACGTCGGCCTCGTAGTCCTCGAGACCCGCAACGAACAGCGAATCGCGGCCGCCGCTCGCGCCGTGGCCGCGCAGGCTCAATGCGTAAGCGGCATGGCCGCGCTCGGCAAACCACGGGAGAAAATAGGGCTCCCAGAACCATGCGTCGCAGTAGCCGCCGTGGACGAACAGCAGCGGCGGCTTGCGCGACGGCGTCGGCGGCAACCGCTTGCGGACTTCGAGGAGCGCCTCAGGCGGTAGCATTGCGCGGCGGCGACAGGTGATGTTCCACGAAACGAAAAAAGCTGAGATTGTGCCAGATGGGCTGCCATCGCCGACGTACGACGCGGCGTGCCGTCGTTGCGTGCGGCTCGCAACGTTCCTCGACGAAGTCAAGGCGGACCATCCTGCGTATCGCTGCCTGCCGGTCGCGCCCTACGGCGATCCGGCGGCGCGCCTCGTGATCGTCGGCCTGGCGCCGGGACTGCACGGCGCGAACGCGACGGGCAGGCCGTTCACCGGCGACTACGCGGGAATCCTGCTGTACGAGACGCTGCACGCGTATGGCTACGCATCGTCGCCGCTGTCGCGCACGGCCGAGGATCCGCTGTCGCTCGACGATTGCCGAATCACCAACGCCGTGAAATGCCTGCCGCCCGCGAACAAGCCGTTGCCGGGCGAGATACGCAACTGCAACGACTACCTGACGGCCGATCTCGCAATGCTGCCCGAGGGCGGCGCCGTGCTGGCGCTCGGGCGCATCGCGCACGACGCGGCGCTGCTTGCGCTCGGTCTTCGGCGCAACCATTTCGTGTTTGCCCACGGCGCACGGCATCCGTTGACCCACCGGCGTGCGCTCTTCGACAGCTACCACTGCAGCCGTTACAACACGAACACCGGAAGATTGACCGCCGGCATGTTCCGCGACGTGTTCGACGCGATCGCCGATCATCTGGGGCGCGTGCGCGCATGACCAAGGTTTCACGCCTGAATCGGCGCGTCGTCGACGCGGAGGCGAAGTCGACGCAGTTCGACGCACGCGAGTTGATCGGCTCGCTGCCGCACCTGCCTGGCGTCTACCGGATGTTCGACGCAGCGGGCGGCGCACTCTACGTCGGCAAGGCGCGTGATCTGAAGAAGCGCGTCGCGAGCTATTTCCAGAAGAGCGGCCACGAGCCGCGGATCGCGGCGATGATCGGGCAGGTCGCGCGCGTCGAGACGACGGCCGTGCGCTCGGAAGGCGAGGCGCTGCTGCTCGAGAACAACCTGATCAAGGCGCTCGAGCCCCGCTACAACATCCTCTATCGCGACGACAAGAGCTATCCGTACATCTGCCTGTCGGGCGATCCCTACCCGCAGCTTCGATTTCACCGCGGCTCGCTCGACCGGAAGCACCGCTACTTCGGTCCGTTTCCGAGCGCCGGCGCGGTGCGCGAGGGCATCGCACTCCTGCAGAAGGTATTCCAGCTTCGCACCTGCGAGAACACGGTGTTCGCGAACCGCTCGCGGCCTTGCATGCTGCATCAGATCGAGCGCTGCACCGCGCCGTGCGTCGCGATGATCAGCGAGGCCGACTACGCGCAGGACGTCGACGCCGCGCTTCTGTTCCTGCAGGGCAAGACCGACGAGGTGCTCGCGCAGCTCAAGCGGCAGATGGACGAGGCCGCCACGAAGCTCCAGTTCGAGCGCGCCGCCCGCGTGCGCGACAAGATCGCGCGGCTGCAGGTCCTCCAATCGAAGCAGTTCGTGGCCAGTGCGACGGCGGCCGACATCGACGTCGTCGTCGCCGTGCACGAGCAGAATGTGTTCGCGGTGAACGTGGTGATGGTACGGGGTGGGCGACATGTCGGTGACCGGACCTTCTTTCCAAGACATGCCGAGTCCGGCGAGGCGAAGGATGTCGTCACGGCGTTCCTGGCGCAGCACTACGTCGAACGGCCCGTGCCGCGGACGATCGTCGCTCCGCAGGCCGAGGAAGTCGACGCGCTGGCCGAAGTGCTGACGGCGCAGTCGGCGCACAAGGTCGAGATCGTCACCCATCCGGGCGGCGAGCGGAGAGTGTGGGTGACGATGGCGACGCAGAATGCCACGCTTGCCATCCGGCAGAAGCTCGCGCAGAAGGCGACGCAGGAGGATCGTCTCACCGCGCTGCAGGAAGCCCTCAACCTGCCGCCGAGCGTGCAGCGCATCGAATGTTTCGACGTCTCGCATACGATGGGCGAGGCGGCCGTCGCGTCGTGCGTGATCTTCGACAGGCTCGCGATGCAGACGTCCGAATACCGGCGCTTCAACGTGACGCCTGCTCAGGCGGGCGATGATTACGCGGCGATGCGCGAGGCGCTGACGCGCCGCTGCGCGCGCATTGTCGCCGGCGAATATCCGGCGCCCGACCTGCTGGTGATCGACGGCGGGAAGGGGCAGGTGAGCATCGCCGCGGACGTTCTCGCCGAGCAGGGACTGCACCAGACGGCACTGATCGGGATCGCAAAAGGGCCCGAACGCAAACCGGGACTTGAGGACATCGTGTTCCCGGGCCGCGACGCCGTGTGCAACCTGCCACCGGATCATCCCGGACTGCATCTTCTGCAGCAGATCCGCGACGAGGCGCATCGCTTCGCGATCCAGGGGCATCGCGCGCGACGCGCAAAGGCGCGCAACACGTCGACACTGCAGGAGATCAGCGGCATCGGCGCCAAGCGCCGCCAGGCGTTGCTCGCGCATTTCGGCGGCTTGAAGGGAATGCAGTCGGCGAGCGTCGAGGATCTCGCGCGAGTACCCGGCATATCGCACGCGCT
>DATIEN010000066.1:0-11800 GCA_035455705.1 Casimicrobiaceae bacterium
GATCAGGATCGTCGGATAGATGAGCGCCGAGCGCACCGAGTCGCGCAGCTCCTTGTTGCGCTCCATCGTCTCGGCGAGCCGCGCGAGCACCGTGCCGAGTGCGCCGCCCGCTTCGCCGGCGCGCACGATGTTGACGTAGAAGCGCGAGAACACGTCGCGCCGCGCATCGAGCGCCTGCGACAGCGACTTGCCGCCCCGCACTTCGTCGCGAACGCCCTGCAGCATCGCTGCGACCGGCTGCGATGTCGCGAGGCTGATAAGAAGCTCGAGCGCGCGGTCGAGCGTGAGCCCGGCACGAAGGAGCGTCGCGAGATCGCGCGTCAGCGCGAGGACGTTGTCGCGCGTGACGCGCTTCGGCGCGAAGAGGCTTTGCCGCGCCGGCCGAACGGCCTGCGAGGCGGCCGCGGCACCGCCGAGCGACTCGGCGATCTGCATCGGCAGAAGGCCCTGGTCGCGCAGGCGATCGACGATCTCGGATTCGTTCGCCGCCTCGAGCTCGCCGCTCGACACGTCGCCGGCTGCGGTAACGGCGCGATAGCTGTAGCGCGGCATCAGTCTTCGCGCGTTGCGCGCAAAACTTCCTCGAACGTGGTCACGCCCTTGACCGCCTTGCGCAGGCCGTCCTCGTACATCGTGACCATGCCGTCGCGAATGGCCTCGGCGCGAAGGTCGGCCGCGTTGGCGTGCTTCATCACGAGGCTGCGGATGGCGTCGGTCATCGGCATGACCTCGGTGATGCAGATGCGCCCGGCGTAGCCGGTGGTCGCGCAATGGCCGCAGCCCTTCGCGTGCCACAGCGTGATGTCGGTCCCGTTCGCGAACTTGCGAAGGCGCATCTGCTCGACGAGCTCGGGCAGCGCGACGTACGGCTCCTTGCAATGCTCGCACAGCTTGCGCACGAGGCGTTGCGCGAGGATGCCAATCACGGTCGAGGTGAGGAGGTAATCCTCGACGCCCATGTCGAGCAGCCGGTTGACCGTCGACGGCGCGTCGTTCGTGTGCACGGTCGACAGCACGAGGTGCCCGGTGAGCGCCGACTGCACCGCGATCTGCGCGGTTTCCAAGTCACGGATCTCGCCGATCATGATCACGTCCGGGTCCTGCCGCACGATGGAGCGCAGCGCGTTCGCGAACGTCAGGTCGATCTGCGGCTTCACCTGGATCTGGTTGATCCCCGGCATCTGGTATTCGACCGGATCCTCGACGGTGAGGATCTTCACGTCGGGCTGGTTCAAACGATCGAGCGCCGTGTAGAGCGTCGTCGTCTTGCCGGACCCGGTAGGGCCCGTCACGAGCAGCACGCCGTGCGGCTGCAGCAGGATGTCGAGGAAGACCTTGAGCACGTCGTCCTCGAAGCCGAGCTTCGCGAAATCGAGCGCGACGCCGCCCTTGTCGAGGATCCGCATCACGACCGATTCGCCGTGCATCGTCGGCACGGTCGACACGCGAAGGTCGATCTCCTTGCCCTGCACGCGCAGACGAATGCGTCCGTCCTGCGGCAGCCGCCGCTCGGCGATGTCCAGGTTCGCCATGATCTTGATCCGCGAGATCACCGCCGCGGACAACCGCCGCGGCGGCGACTCGACCTCGTGGAGCACGCCGTCGATCCGGTAGCGGACGATCAGCCGGTTCTCGAACGGCTCGATGTGGATGTCCGACGCGCGGACCTCGAGCGCGTTGGTGATCAAGAGCGACACGAGCCGGATCACCGGTGCCTCGGACGCGAGGTCCTTCAGCTGCTGGACGTCGGCGTCGAGCGACGACAGCTCGTCGGTGCGCGTCTCGACGTCGCCGACCAGCTGCCCCACCGCCGAGCGCCCGGCGCCGTAGAGCCGCTCGAGCGCCGCCTCGAGATCGGTGGGGATCGCCACCATCGGACGCACCGCGCGCCCGGTGACCATCTCGAACGCGCCGATCGTGTACACGTCGGTCGGATCGGCCATTGCGAGCGCGAGCTCCGCCTCGTCCTCGCGCACCGGAAGCGCGCGCGACTCGCGCAGGAAGCGCGGCGAGACGCGCTCCTCGAGGATCGGAAACTCCGGATAGCCGCTCGCGTCGACGAGCGGCAGCGCAAGCTGCTGCGAAAGCGCTTCGGCGACGTCGCGTTGCGCGCAAAGCCCGAGCGTCACGAGCAGCGCACCGAGCTTCTCGCCGGTTTCGGACTGCAATCGAAGCGCGCGCTCGAGGTTGGCCGGGTCGAGCTTGCCGCGCTCGATCAGGATTTCGCCGAGTCGCTTTCGGGCCGGTGCATCCACGGTGAGGAATCAGCAATCAAGATCGTTGATCGGCGTGCGCACGAAGCGGGTCCCGCCAGCGCAACAGGGGGCGAATCATAGCACGCTCGCCGGGGAATTTCGGTAAAAAAGCCTTGCTCGGCAAGGAGTTGCGCTCGCATCCCGTCGCCGTTCGGCGACGCGGCGCGATCATCGGCTCGCCGCGAAGGCTTCGGCGGCAGCCGCGATCGTCTGCTCGATGTCGCGCCCGGCGTGCGCCGCGGACACGAACCCCGCTTCGTATGCGGACGGCGCGAGATAGATGCCGGCGCCGAGCATCGCGTGAAAAAAACGGTTGAAGCGTGCGACGTCGCAGGCCATCACGTCGGCATACGACTGCGGCACGCGCGGCGCGAAATAAAGACCGAACATGCCGCCGACCGCTTGCGCCGAGAACGCGATGCCCTGCTGCCCGGCCGCGCGGGCAAGGCCGTCGGTCAGCGCGCGCGTCCGCGCTTCGAGCGCCTCGTAAAAACCCGGCGCCCGTGTGAGCGCGAGCGTCGCGAGACCGGCCGCGACCGCGACCGGATTGCCCGACAGCGTACCCGCCTGATAGACGGGGCCGAGCGGCGCGATCTTCTCCATGATCGCGCGGCGACCGCCGAATGCGCCGACCGGCATGCCGCCACCGATCACCTTGCCGAGCGTCGTCAGGTCGGGCGCGATGCCGAAGCGTCCCTGCGCGCCGCGCGGATGCACGCGAAAGCCGGTCATCACCTCGTCGAAGATCAGCACCGCGCCGAAACGGTCGCAGACCGCGCGCAGGCCCTCGAGGAATCCGGGCGCGGGCAGCACGAGATTCATGTTGCCGGCGATCGGCTCCACGATCACGCCGGCGATGGCCGCAGGTTCGGCGTCGAATGCGGCTTGCACGGCGCCGAGGTCGTTGTAGGGAAGCACGATCGTCTCGTTCGCGATCGCGGCAGGCACGCCGGCCGAGGACGGCTGGCCGAACGTCAGCGCGCCCGAGCCCGCCTTCACGAGCAGGCTGTCGCCGTGCCCGTGATAGCAGCCTTCGAACTTGACGATCTTCGAGCGACCGGTGTAGCCGCGCGCAAGACGAAGCGCGGACATCGTTGCCTCGGTGCCCGACGAGACGAGGCGCACGAGCTCGAGGCTCGGCAGCCGCTCGATCAGCGCCTCGGCGAGCTCCACCTCGATCTCGGTCGGCGCACCGAACGAAAGGCCGCGCGCCGCCGTTCGTTGCACGGCCTCGACCACGTTGGGATGCGCGTGGCCGACGATCGCGGGTCCCCACGATCCGACATAGTCGATGTATCGCCGGCCATCGGCGTCGAACACGTACGCTCCTTCGCCGCGCACGAGGAAGCGCGGCGTGCCGCCCACCGAGCGGAACGCGCGGACCGGCGAGTTGACGCCGGCGGGAATCGAGCGCTGCGCCCGTGCGAACAGCTCGTCGTTGCGGCTCGTCATGGCGATTCCTGCGAACGTGCGAATTGCCGCGCGATCGCCGCCGCGGCGCGCGTCACGTCCGCAGCAGCATCGTGCGCGAAGACGTCGCTGATGACGGCGAGCGCGTCGGCGCCCGCGTCGATCAGCGTCGACGCGTTGGCGGCGGTGATGCCGCCGATCGCGACGACGGGCACGCCGAGGGTGCGTGCGCGTCGGAGCAGCTCGAGCGGCGCGCGGCGCGCCTTCGGCTTGACCGGCGACGGGAAGAAGCTGCCGAAGGCGACATAGTCGGCGCCCGCGGCGACGGCGGCGCGCGCGAGCTCGAAGTCGTCGTAGCACGATACGCCGACGAGGCGATCGGACCCGACGAGCGCACGCGCCTCGGGGATCGACGCGTCGTCCTCGCCCAGATGCACGCCGTCCGCATCGACGGCGCGGGCGAGTCCCGGATCGTCGTTGACGATCAAAAGCGCGCGGCGAATCGCCGGCGTCGCGGCCAGTGCGCGCGCCTGCGCCTCGCGCGATGCCGCGTCGAGCGTCTTGTTCCGATACTGGACGAGCGTCGCGCCGCCTTCGACGGCGGCGACCACCTGCGTTACCAGCCGCCGCGCATCCGCGCATTCCGGCGTGACCGCATAAAGCCCGGCAACGCGCAACCTCTGCGCGCCGAGGTTGCGGCTAGTGCGTTCCGCGGGCATCGCGGCGCGGCTCTCCTTCCGGCGGCTCCTTGGCGACGGTCTCGGCCCCGCCGTCCTCTCCTTCGCGCGCGTCGCGCGCCCAGAAGAGGCGGTCGGGCAGGTACTGTCCCATCCCGGGTCGATAGGCTTTCTCGAGCGCATGCCAGGTGAAGTCCTGCGCTTCGCGCACTGCCTCCGGCAGATCGAGGCCGTTCGCGAGCATGGCGGCGATCGCGGAAGCGAGCGTGCAGCCGGAGCCGTGGTAGGTGAACGGCAACCGCGGCCACGTGTCCTCGCGGACGAGGCCGCTCTTGCCGTAGAGCCTGTTGACGACCTGCGGGGTGGCCTCGTGCGTGCCCGTCACCAGCACGTATTCGCTGCCCGCCTCGATCAGCTTCGCGGCGCAGTCGAAGAGCGAGGCGTCGTCGTCGTCGATGTCGGCGAGACGACGCGCTTCCATGCTGTTCGGCGTCAGGATCGTCGTCTGCGGCAGCAAGAGCTCGTGCATCGCCTGCACCATGTCGTCGGTCGCGAGCTCGTCGCCGCGTCCGGACGCGAGGACAGGGTCGAGCACCAGCGGAACGTCCGGATAGTCGGAGAGGATCTCCGCGATCGCCGCGATGTTCTCGACGCTGCCGAGCACGCCGACCTTGAACGCGTCGACGGGCACGTCCTCGAGGAGCGCGCGCGCCTGGTCGGCAACCCAGTCGGAGTCGATGGCGAGCACCCCCTCGACACCGATCGTGTCCTGGACGGTGAGCGCCGTGATCACCGAAAGAGGATGACAGCCCATGCTCGACAGCGTAAGCAGATCGGCCTGCACGCCGGCGCCGCCCGATGGATCGGATGCGGCGAACGTGAGAACGAGCGGCGGAAAAGCGGGATCGGTGTCGCGGGACATGACGGCGCGCGGCCTTCGCGAAGGCGGCGCGGCATAGGGGCGGGGTTGCTACACTTCGCATTCTACTCCACGCACGTCGCGTCGAGGTCCGCGCCGGACCGCGGGCTTTCGGACGTTTCCTGCCGACGCCGCCGCTTCGCCGATGAAAAAATACATGTGCCTGATCTGCGGCTGGATCTACGACGAGGAGGCCGGATCCCCCGAGGACGGCATACCGCCCGGCACGCGCTGGGAGGACGTGCCGCCGAACTGGACCTGCCCGGAATGCGGCGCGCGCAAGGATGATTTCGAGATGGTCGAGTTCTGATCCCGCATCGGAACGTTCGCAAGGAGAGATCGAGCATGCGCATCCTGCACACGATGCTTCGCGTCGGCGACCTCGAGCGGTCGATCGACTTCTACACGAACGTGCTCGGGATGCGGCTGCTGCGCAAGACCGACCGCCCCGAGCAAAAGTACACGCTCGCGTTCGTCGGCTACGGCGACGAGGCCGCGCAGGCAGTGCTCGAGCTCACGTACAACTACGGCGTGACGAGCTACGACATCGGCTCGGGCTACGGGCACGTCGCGATCGCGGTGCCGGACGCGGCGGCCGCCTGCGCGGCGGTGCGCGCGAAGGGCGGCAGCGTCACGCGCGAAGCGGGACCCGTGAAAGGCGGCACGACGGTGATCGCCTTCGTGCAGGATCCCGACGGCTACAAGATCGAGCTGATCGAAAGCGCCGCGTAACCACGCGACCACGAGCGACGAAGGGCCGCCCCGAGCCGCGGGCTCCGCCCTTTCGGAGAGCGGCGCTGCTTGTGAGCCCGACGGCCGTCCCGAAGGCGAACGCCGAGACGAAGCGCGAACCTCGTGCAGCCGGCGGCAAGCGTTGGGGGGTTCACGACCGGTCGTTCAGCAGCTCGCGCAGGTCGTGCGCGAAGACGTCGGCGCCCTGGCCGTTCGCAACGAAAAGCCGCAGCCGTCCCTTCGGATCGAACACGTAGCTGCCGGCCGAGTGATCCATCGTATAAGTGCCGGGCGTCGGCCCGGGCACCTTCTGATAGATCACCTTGAACTCCTTCGCCGTGCGCGCGGTGGCCGCGGCGTCGCCGTACAGGCCCAGGAAGCGCGGGTCGAAAGCCGGCACGTATTGCTTCAGGAGTTGCGGCGTATCGCGTTCCGGATCGACGGTGATGAACAGCACCTGCACGCGATCGGCGTCGGGACCGAGCTTCTGCATCGTCTGGGCGAGCGTCGCGAGCGTGGCGGGGCACACGTCGGGACATTGCGTGTAGCCGAAGAACACGACGACCGCCTTGCCGCGGAAATCGGCAAGCGTGCGCGCCTTGCCGTCGGGATCCGTGAGCGCGAAGTCGTGGCCGAACGAGGAGCCCGTCACGTCCGAGGACTCGAACGTCGGTCCTCCGGCGCCGCACGCGGCGAGCGCGAGCGATGCGATTGCGGCGAGGCAGCGCCGGCGTCGCGCGTCCGGGGCGATCGGGTCAGACAATCCGCTGCCAGTAATGGTCGAGGAGCAGTGCCGAGAAGAGCGCCGCGAGATAGACGATCGAAAAGCGGAACATCCCGCGCGCGAGCCGGTCGCTGTAGTCGCGCATCAGACGGACCGCGTAACCGGTGAACACCGCGCCGAGCACGATCGCGCAACCGAGATAGAGAAGCCCGCTCATCCGCACCGCATACGGCATCAGCGTGACGCCGGTCAGCGCGAGCGTGTAGAGCACGATCATGAGCTGCGTGTAGCGGACGCCGTGCGTCACCGGCAGCATCGGCAGCCGCGCGTTCGCGTACTCGTCGCGCCGGTAGAGCGCGAGCGACCAGAAGTGCGGTGGCGTCCAGACGAAGATGATCAGGAAGAGCAGCAGCGCCTCCGGCGGAACCTCGCCCGTCACCGCGGCCCATCCGAGCACCGGCGGCATCGCGCCCGATGCGCCCCCGATGACGATGTTCTGCGGCGTCGCGGGCTTCAGCACCACCGTGTAGACGACCGCGTAGCCGACGAACGTCGCGAGCGTGAGCCACATCGTCAGCGGGTTGACGAGGCGGTAGAGGATCGCGAGGCCGATCGAGCCCACGGCGAGCGCGAAAAGGAGCGTCTCGCGCGACGAGAGCTGGCCCTGCGGCAACGGGCGCCAGCGCGTGCGGCGCATCAGCTTGTCGATGTTCTGCTCGACGAGGCAGTTGATCGCCGCGGCGGCGCCCGCAACGAGCGCGATGCCGATCGTGCCGAAAAGTACGGGACCGGCCGGCGGAAGACCGGGGACCGCGAGAAACATCCCGATGACCGCCGTGAACACGATCAGCGAGACGACCCGGGGCTTGGTAAGCGCGAAAAGCTGTCGCGCGCGTGTTTCGGAAAGGGCGAGAGTGGCCAAGAGGGAACGCCTTGAAAGCCCGCAATTTTACCGTGCCGCAATCGATCAGCCGATGCTCGAGGCGCGGAGCACGCGCCCGAGATCCTTCGCCATCGCCTTGATGTCAGGCTTCGACGGCCAGGCGAGGACGAAGTTGCCGAGCGGATCGATGAGATAGATGCGCGCGCTCCCGCGTGGAAGCGAAGGCGGCGCGTCGACGCGCACCACCGCGAGGTCGGGATGCTCGGCCAGCAGGCTCGAGGGCGGCGCGCCGTTCCCGGCCAGCAGCCAGACGCGCACGACCCGTTCGCGCTCGGCGTTCTGGATCGTGCGCGCCTGTCGTGACGCGTAGAGCGCGGGGCGACAGTCGCCGGCGCAATCGCCCGGTGCTTCGTGGAGCACGACCCAGCGCCCGCGCAGCGCGTCGCTCGCGAACGGCGTCCCATCGAGGCGGGTCCCGTGGATCGCGGGCAGTGCGCCCGACAGGAGTTCGCCGTAGTTGAGGCGCGCATCGCGCGGCCACGCATAGTAGGCGACGTACGCGAGGACGACCGGCGCGATCGCGACCGCCGCGAGCAGCGCGAGAATTCGCCTGGTCCGCGCGTTCGTGCCCGCGCCACGCAGGCCGTCAGCCCGCGACATGCATGCGCCTCGCAAGATGCGGACGAACGAGCGCGAACCAGGCCCAAAGGCCGACGGCCATCGCCGCGAACGTGTACCACTGCACCATGTAGCTCAAGTGCCGCTCGATGC
The DNA here is from genome assembly GCA_035455705.1 of Casimicrobiaceae bacterium. Lineage (GTDB taxonomy): Bacteria > Pseudomonadota > Gammaproteobacteria > Burkholderiales > Casimicrobiaceae > VBCG01. The sequence continues at coordinate 8,372 of DATIEN010000066.1, forward strand.
CGGTGTCGGGCAACGGGAAATCGCGGACCAGGCCCGCACCGCCCCCGGCTTGCGTCGCTTCGATAACGATCGGCAGCACGTCGATCCCGGTCGCCTTCGCATAGCGCAGCGGATCCAGGTGCTCCCAAAGCGGCCCGCTCGGCGCGCTGCCATCGCCGAGCTCGAAGTAGTTGCGGGGCGGCACGTCGATGCGTCCGTCGACCGTGACGCTGCCGGCGGGCGGCGCCGGCTGCGGCAGCATCGCGCGCGACGCACCGATGCGAATCCATCCGCGATCCACGAGCACGGAGCGGCCGTCGCGCATTCGAAGCGGGGTGACGACGTCGAATCCCGCCTCGCCCCTCCGCACCTTGTTGTCGATCAGGATCTGGTGTGCCGCATCGTATTCGCCGCTCGCCATCACGCGCCGGAAACGCCACGCATTCCAGTCCTCGACGCCGGCGGGCAATGCGACGGGTGCGGCCGTCGCCGCGCGCGTGATCGAAGCCTGCAGCGCTTCCTTCTCCAGCATGCGCCGGTGCTGCCAGTTGCCGGCGGCGATGCACAGCGCGGCCGTGACGAATGCTGCGAGCGCCGGCAGCCATTTCGGGCGGCGCGCGCGCGGCGGCTCGCCGCTCATCGGGTGCTACACTGAACCAAGACTCGCGATCGTCATGAGAGCCATCGTCATCGTCGCGCTGATCGCGGTCGTCGCCGCGCTATTCACGGCGCTCGTCTTCCTCTACCGCGACCGCGGCCGGGGCAACCGGGTCGTCATCGCGCTCGCGGTGCGCGTCGTGCTGTCGATGGCGCTGATCGCGTTCCTGGTCTTCTCGTGGTACATGGGCTGGATCTCACCCGGCGGCCTCTAGGACCACCGCGCGTCCTCGCAACACGTTCTAGGCGAGCCAGTAGACGAGCACGAAGAGCAGCAGCCACACCACGTCGACGAAGTGCCAGTACCACGCCGCGGCCTCGAACGCGAAATGATGCTCGGCGTCGAAGTGGCCGCGAAACGCGCGGGCCAGCATCACCGACAGCATGATCGCGCCGATCGTCACGTGGAAGCCGTGGAAGCCCGTCAGCATGAAGAACGTCGAGCCGTAGACGCCGGTCGACAGCTTCAGGTTGAGCGACGAGTACGCGTGCGTGTACTCGTACGCCTGCAGGCCCAGGAACGTGAAGCCGAGCGCGATCGTGACGGCAAGCCAGGCCTTGAGGGCGCCGCGATGGCCGGCCTTCAGCGCGTGGTGCGCGAGCGTCAGCGTGCCCCCCGAGCTCACGAGGATGATCGTGTTGAGCAACGGGATGCCGATCGCCTCCATCGGCGTGAACGCCTGCTTGATGTACGGCCCGACGGTGGGCCACTGCGCCGAGTAATTCGGCCACAGCAGACGGCCGGTCAGCTCGCTGCCGAGATCGGGCACCGAGATATTGCGCACGTAGAACAGCGCGCCGAAGAACGCGGCGAAGAACATCACCTCGCTGAAGATGAACCAGCTCATGCTCCAGCGAAACGACGTGTCGACGCGCTTGTTGTACAGACGATGCTCGGACTCGCCGATGACTTTTCCGAACCATCCGAAAAACGTGAAGATCAGGACGCACGCACCGACCAGCACGACCCAGGGCCCGGCCGGATAGCCGTTGAACCAGAAGGCGGCGCCGCTCCCCATCAAGAGCAGCGCGCACGCGACCATGATCGGCCAGTGCGAAGGCTGTGGGATGAAGTAATACGGCTTGGCGCCCGGTGCGGCGGCAGCGCTCATCGTCCGCTCCTTGGATGGGGAGACGAGCTTGCGGAACCGCTGCCGATCGTCATTGCCGACCTCCGGTTGTGCTGACCTTGTTGAGCGTCACGATCTTGCATTTCCCTCGACCTCGAAGAACGTGTACGAAAGCGTGATCGTCGGGACGTCCTTGGGCAGCTTCGGGTCGACGACGAACACGACCGGCATCTCGCGCCTCTCGTGCGGGGCGAGCGTCTGCTTCGCGAAGCAGAAGCAGTCGATCTTCTTGAAGTACAGCGCCGCCTGCTGCGGCCCGTAGCTCGGGATCGCCTGCCCGGTGATGGGCCGGTCGGTCATGTTGACCACCTCGAACATCGCCTGGACGACCTGTCCCGGGTGCACGTCCTCGGTGAGCTGCAGCGCGCGAAACTGCCACGGCAGGTTGCGCAGATTCGTGTCGAACTCGATGCGCACGCTGCGCGTCGCGTCGACCTGGGTGTTGGTCACCGCGTCTGCGGCGTCTATGTTGCGAAGGCCGGTCACCTCGCAGATCTTCTCGTAGAACGGCACGAGCAGGTAACCGAACCCGAACATCGCGACGACGACGACGCCCAGCTTGACGAGCAGGGTTCGGTTGTCGCGCGAGGTCGCGGCGTTGGCGCGTTGCATCGACGCGCTCATTTGCGCAGGTGCCGCCCGATCGCGACGAGTAGATACAGCAGCACGGCGCCGCCCACCACCGCGATCGACACCGCCTCGCTTTCGATGAAGCGCGACGCGATGATGCCGAAGAAGAACAGCAGCGCGATCGCGAGCAGCATGAGACCGGTCCTGCGCACCGCGGCCTTGGTGCGGGGATCGCGCGAGGGAGTCTTCGCCATCGCGGGTATCGTGGACTGCGGCATGACGGGTCGGCGCTCCGCTACTTGACGACGGGCGGCGTCTCGAAGGAGTGATACGGTGCCGGCGACGGCAGCGTCCACTCGAGTGTCGTCGCGCCTTCCCAAGGCTTCGCGGGTGCCGGTGCGCCGCCGCGGATGCACTTGACGACGGCCGTCAGGAAGATGAGCTGCGACAGGCCGAAGCCGAAGGCGCCGATCGTCGACACCATGTTCCAGTCGGTGAACTGCTGCGCGTAGTCGGGCACGCGCCGCGGCATGCCGGCGAGCCCGAGGAAGTGCATCGGGAAGAACGCGACGTTGAAGAAGATGAACGACAGCCAGAAGTGCCAGTCGGCGAGCTTCTCGTCGTACATGTGACCCGTCCACTTCGGCAGCCAGTAGTAGGTGCCGCCGAAGAACGCGAACAGCGTCCCCGCGACCATCACGTAGTGGAAATGCGCGACGACGTAGTAGGTGTCCTGAAACTGGACGTCGATGGGCTGGATCGCGAGGATCAGGCCGGTGAAGCCCCCAATGACGAACAGGAACAGGAAGCCCAGCGCGAAGAGCATCGGCGCCTCGAGCGTGATCGATCCCTTCCACATCGTCGCGAGCCAGTTGAACACCTTCACGCCGGTCGGCACCGCGATCAGCATCGTCGCGTACATGTAGAAGAGGATGCTCGCAGCGGGCAGGCCCGTCGTGAACATGTGGTGCGCCCAGACCAGGAACGACAGGATCGCGATCGCCGCCAGCGCGTAGACCATCGACGCGTAGCCGAACAGCGGCTTGCGCGAGAACGTCGGAATGATCTCGGAGATGATGCCGAACGCCGGCAG
>DATIEN010000067.1:0-39680 GCA_035455705.1 Casimicrobiaceae bacterium
CCTCGGCGGCGTGATCCTCTTCGAGGAAACGCTGGGGCAAGCCGCCGAAGACGGAACGCCGCTGCCGCGCCTGCTGGCCGAGCGCGGCATCGTGCCGGGCATCAAGGTCGACAAGGGGACGACGGCGCTGCCCAACGCCGAAGGCGACCTCGTCACGCAGGGACTCGACGGACTCGCCGAACGCCTGGCGCAGTACAAGTCACAGGGCGCGCGCTTCACGAAGTGGCGCGAGGTCTACGGCATCACCGCGCGCAATCCGACGCCGCTTGGGCTAGCGGCGAACGCCGAGGTGCTGGCGCGCTATGCGGCGCTCTGCCAGGCGCAGGGGCTTGTGCCGATCGTCGAGCCGGAGGTGCTGATCGACGGCGACCACACGATCGAGCGCTGCCACGAAGTATCCGATGCGGTGCTGCACGCCGTGTTCGAGGCGTTGCACCGGCACGGCGTGCTGCTCGAGGGCATCATTCTGAAGCCCAGCATGGTGCTGCCGGGAAAGGCGAATCCACGCAAGGCATCGCCCGAGGAGGTCGCGGCGGCGACGCTCGGGGTGCTGCGCCGCACTGTGCCCGCGGCGGTGCCGACGATCAACTTTCTTTCCGGGGGGCAGAGTCCCGAGGAAGCGACGGCGAACTTGAATGCGATGAACGCCACCGATCGCCGCGCGCCGTGGGTGCTGTCGTTCTCGTTCGCGCGCGCGCTGCAGGATCCGGTCATGCACGCATGGAAAGGCGAGCCGCGCAACGTCGGGCAGGCGCAGGAAATCTTCGCCCACCGGCTGCGGATGAACAGTCTTGCTCGCGACGGGCAGTGGTCCGCCGCGAACGAGCGCGAGCGTTGACAGCTGCTTGACGGGCTCCCTGCGACGCGAAGCCCGTCCTCTGCCGACTCACGACATCGGGTTCGGCGGCGGCGGCGGATCGTCAGGGAGCGGGATGAACTCGCGGTCGTCGTGGATCGGCAGCTTCATCCGGCCGGCGCGCCAGTCGGCTTTCGCCTGCTCGATGCGTTCCCTCGACGACGACACGAAGTTCCATTCGAGGTAGCGCTCGCCGATCGGCTCGCCGCCGAGCAGCATCACCGTCGCGTCGGTGACTGCGGTGAGGGTCACGGGTGCGCCGGGCGCGAAGACGAGCATGCGTCCCGCATCGGCGCGCTGGCCGTCGGCGTCGACGCTGCCGCTTGCGACGAACGCCGCGCGCTCCGGATATTCGGCGGGAAGTTGCGCGCGCGCGCCGGACGCGAGCCGCCAATGGACATAGAAGAGCGGCGAGTACGTCGCGACGCCGGCCTTCGCGCCGAATGCGGCGCCGGCGACGAGGCGTGCCCACAGTCCTCCGCTCTCGTACGTCGGAAGCGCGTCGGCGCCATAGTGCGCGAACGACGGCTCGACCTCCTCGTGCTCGACCGGCAGCCCGACCCACGCCTGGATGCCGTGCATCGCGCCGCCCTCGGCGCGCGCCCGCTCGAAACGCTCGGAATGCGTGATGCCGCGTCCGGCCGTCATCCAGTTCACTTCGCCCGGCCGGATCGCCTGCTCGGAGCCCAGACTGTCGCGATGCATGATCTCGCCGTCGAACAGATACGAGAGCGTGGAAAGGCCGATGTGCGGATGCGGCCGCACGTCGACGCTGCGCGGGATGCCCGGCGGGAATTCGAGCGGCCCGAAGTGATCGAAGAAGACGAACGGACCGACGCTTCGCCGCTCGCTGAACGGCAGCACGCGTCCCACCGTGAAGCCGCCGAGGTCACGGCTGCGTGCATCGATGACGAGTTCGATCATGGCGTTCTCCGGCAGGCGCTGTTCGGAAAGTATGACGCATATCGTATGTGGCAGGTACGGGGCGTCGCCGGCGTCGACCGATCGTGTACGCTATGGCCGCGCCGCACGGTTGCGGCAGCCGAGCCGATGTTCAAGGAAGCCATGGCAGCGACGTGCACCCATCTCGACCAGATCCGGGTAACGCAGACGCCGACGCGCATCTGCGCCGAGTGCGAGCGGATGGGCGACACGTGGGTCCATCTGCGTTTGTGCCTCGAATGCGGCCACGTCGGGTGCTGCGACTCGTCGAAGAACCGGCATGCGACTCGGCACTTTCACGCGACGCAGCACCCGCTCGTCCGCTCGATCGAGCCCGGCGAGCATTGGGTGTGGTGCTACGTCGACGAGACCGTTCCCGGCGAGCTTCCATCGGACGGCGTTCAAGCGTCGAAGAGGTGATCTCCATGCAACGAAGAAAGATGGGCCGCACGCCGTTCGAGGTCGCGCCGCTCGCATTCGGCGGCAACGTGTTCGGTTGGACGACGGACGAGGCGACGTCGTTCCGACTGCTCGATGCGTTTGTCGCAGGCGGCGGCAACCTGATCGACACGGCAAACTCGTATTCGCGCTGGGTGCCCGGACACGTGGGCGGCGAATCGGAAACCGTCATCGGGCGCTGGATCGCGCGCCGCGGTCATCACCGCGACGTGGTGATCGCCACGAAGGTTGGCTCGGACATGGGTCAGGGCGAGAAATGTTTGCGCCGCGCGCACATCCTGCAGCAGGTCGACGCATCGCTTTCGCGTCTGCATGTCGACGCGATCGATCTCTACCAGTCGCATTGGGACGACGAGAAGACGGCGTTCGAGGAGACGCTGGAGACGTACGCGCGCCTGATCGAGCAGGGCAAGGTAAGGGCGATCGGCGCGTCGAACCTCACCGCGGCGCGGCTTTCGCAGGCACTCGACGTAAGCGCCCGCGACCGGCTGCCGCGCTACGAGACGCTGCAGCCGCTCTACAACCTCTACGATCGCGACACCTTCGAGGGGGCGCTGCGCGACCTGTGCCTGCGCGAGGACGTCGGCGTGATCACCTACTTCTCGCTCGCCGCGGGCTTTCTTACCGGCAAGTACCGCAGCGAGAAGGATTACACGAAGAGTCCGCGCGGCCCGGGCATGAAGAAGTACCTGAACGAGCGCGGATTGCGGATCCTCGACGCGCTCGACGACGTCGCGTCGCGCCTGCACGCGACGCCCGCGCAGGTCGCGCTCGCGTGGCTGATGGCGCAGCCCGGCGTCACCGCGGCGATCGCGAGCGCAACGTCGCTCGCCCAGCTCGAGGATCTGCTCGCCGCCACGCGGCTCACGCTCGACGAGGTCGACCGCCAGCAGCTCGACGAAGCGAGCGCATGACGCCGCTCGATAGGCGAATTCTCAGCGCGCGAGCGCCAGGCCGCCGATCGAGCGCCGCAGCAGGAAAGCGGCGATCGATATCGTCACGAGGTTGAACAGAAGGCCGTTCACGAACGCGGCTCGATACGACCCTGTGACGTCGAAGATCGCGCCCGACAGGTAGCCGCCGAGCGCCATGCCGAAGAGCGTCGCCGTGATCACGATGGCGACGCGCGCGCCGGCTTCGGAGCGGCTGAAGAACTCGCGGACGATGATCGCGTACGACGGCACGATGCCGCCCTGGAACAGTCCGAACAACGCCGAGACGACGTAGAGCGACGCGAGGCCGTCGAACGGCAGGTAGAGGAGCAGCGCCAGGCCCTGCAGCGACGCGCCGAGCAGCAGCGTGCGCAAACCGCCGACGCGGTCGCAGATCGCGCCGAACGCGAGCCGGCTCACGACGCCGCAGGCGAGCATCAGCGACAGCATCTGCGCGCCGCGGGCGGGACCGTAGCCCAGGTCGCTGCAGTAGGCGACGAGATGCACCTGCGGCATCGACATCGCGACGCAGCACGACAAGCCGGAGACGACGAGCAGGACCTGCAGCGCGTTGCCGCCGAGCCCCAGAGACTGCGGCGATTGCGCAACGACGCGCACGCCGCCGTCAGCGGCCGGCGCATCCGCGAGCGGCGGCTTGCGGCGCAAGAGCAGCGTGAGCGGCAGCATCGTCGCGAGGCAGAAGATCGCGATCCCGAGGTAGGTAGGCCGCCAGCCGGCGGTCCCGATGTAATGCTCGACGATCGGCGGCCACACGGTTCCCGCGAGATAGTTGCCGCTCGCGACGATCGCGACCGCGATGCCGCGCCGGCGCGTGAACCACAGCGAGACGTGCGCGAGCAATGGCGCGAACGTCGCCGAGCTGCCGGCGCCGATCAGCAGGCCCTGGGCGAGCGCATAGCTCGCAAGGCTTTGCGCGAATGCCGCAACCGCGTAGCCGGCTCCGAGCAGCAGCGTGGCAACCACCACGGGCACCATGATGCCGAAGCGGTCGGAGAGCCGGCCCATGCCGATGCTCGCAACGCCGAAGCACAGCATCGTCAGCGTGTAGGGCAGCGATGCGGCGCCGCGCGCGACGCCGAACTCGGCCTGGACCGTCGGCAGCGCGACGACCACCGACCACATGCCGACGCCCCCGATCGTCGACAGCAGCAACGTGACGGCGAGTCGCGTCCACGCCTGTGAAGACTCGGCTTCGCCGTGGAGCATTGCGGGATTCGTGAGCGGTGGCGTCGGTCGTGCGCGCGGTTCGCGCGTCGAACGGCAAGCATCTTACAAGATGCACGCACACCACCCTCACCAACGCCCCCGACACGTCCCGCTCTCGGGCTGGAGCGACTGGCTCAATATCCGTATCGCGTACGCGCGTCCGCGATGCACCGATCCTCGGCGTTTCCGCGCATCGACTCGCAGCGCTCGCGCGCCGCGTCGTACGCGTCTTCGCGCCGCTCCTCCTGCGATTCCGCCGCCATGCTGCCGCGCGGGTAGTCGCGGCGCGCCTCGTTCATCGTCGCGACGTAGTGGTCGTGGGCGTGGTCGATACACGCGTCGCGATCGGCTCCGCTCAGGCCTGCACACTGCGCCCGCGCCTGGTCGTACGCGCGCTCGTTGCGCTCGCTCGCCTGGCGCCAGTCGTGACGAACGTTCTCGGCCGTGCTCTCGATCTTCTGTCCCCCCTTCGAGATGTCGGTGCCGAGGCCCTCCATCGTGTTGCATCCGGCGAGGCCGAGCGCACAGGCCGTGAGAATCGATGCCATTGCATACTTCATCGTTGCTCCGTGTCGGTGATTATCGGGAAGCGAGCATGCGGCGCTTTTCGCGCGGTGCATCGCATGCAAATTGGAGGACGCGGGACATGTGAAGTTCGTGGCCGCGAAGGCGAGTTGGATTGGTGGAGGCGGCAACAACGAGGTCGCGGCGCGAATCTTTGTCCCGGCGCCCGCTGTCGAATGCCGGGCAACATCCCGACTCAACGAACAGGAGATCTCGATGGAAAAACCGCCGGCGCAACACCAATCGGAGCATCAGGTGCTCGGCCACATTCAGGATCTCGTCGACGAGGAGCATCGGCTGCTCGCGAAAGGGGCGCTCGAACCGGCCGATCACGATCGGCTCGCACACGTGCAGGTCGAACTCGACCAATGCTGGGATCTGCTGCGCCAGCGCCGTGCGCGAAGCGAAACCGGCGGCGATCCGGAGCGGGCCGAGGTCAGGTCGCCGGACGTCGTCGAGCGCTACGTCGGCTGAACTCGCCCGCAATCACCGCGAGCGCGCGGCGACGACGGTGCTGCGCGTGGCGGCGACCTTGCCGGAATCGATCGCGTCGCCGCGATTGCCCCACGCATTGCGCAGGTACGTGACCAGGTCGGCGATCGACTTGTCGTCGAGCTTCCAGTCGAATGCCGGCATCGCAAGACCCGTCGGATTGTCTTTCGTGGCCGCCGTCTTTTCACCGCTCAGGATGATGTGCACGACGGTTTCCGGGTCCTTCGACTGCACGACGTTGTTGCCCTTGAGCGGCGGGAAGACCCCGGGGATGCCTTCGCCGTTGTCCATGTGGCAGCCCGCGCAATCGTCGATGTACACGCCGCGCCCGCGCGCGAGCCGGTCGTGATCGACGCTGTCGCCGTTCCCGGCGTTCGTCGTGGCGACCTCGGTCTCGTGCGGCGGCAGGTCCTTCAGGTACACGGCGATCGCATGCAGGTCGTCGTCGTCGAGATGCTGCGTCGAGTCGTGCACGACCTCTCCCATCGGTCCGAACGCGGCGGCGCGCCTGTTCGCGCCGGTCTTCAGGTACTGCACGATGTCGTCGGTCGTCCACTGCCCGAGCCCGTCGTGGAGATCGCCGCCGAGGCTCGTCGCGTACCAGTGCTCGCCATAGCCGCCCTGATAGGCCTTGTCGCGCTCGGGCGCGCCGGCGAAGTTCTTCGGCGAGTGGCACGAGCCGCAATGGCCCAGTCCCTCGACGAGGTAGGCACCGAGATTCCATTCGGCCGATTTCTGCGGGTTCGGGTGGAACGCCCCCTTCTTGAAGTAGAGCGCGTTCCAGCCCGCCATCACCTGGCGCACGCTCAAAGGCCACGGCAGTTCGACCGGCTTGTTGTCCTGCTTGACCGCTGGCAGCGTCGACAGGAACGCGCGGATGTCGTCGACGTCGGCGCGCGAAAGCTTCGTGTACCACGGATACGGAAACGCCGGGTACAGGTAGCGGTTGCCCGGCGCGATCCCTTCGTGCATCGCACGGTAGAAATCGTCCGAGGTCCAGTTGCCGATGCCCGTCTCGGCATCGGGTGTGATGTTGGTCGAGTAGAGGGTGCCGAACGGCGTGGGAATCGGACGGCCGCCCGCGAACGGCTCCCCGCCCTCGTCGGTATGGCATGCCGCGCAGTCGCCGGCGTCGACGAGGTAGCGGCCGCGCTCGATCGAGGCGTGCGACGATTCGCGCGCCACGAGCGTCGGCGCGGCGGCGAGAAGACCGGTCGCGGCGACGGCTGCCACGGCGGCGGAAACGCGCAACCGACGAGCGTTGACGCGAGAAGCGGCGTTGTTCATGCCGACACCAGCGGTCCCTGCTTCTTCAGATACTGGGAGCGGATCGCGTTCGCGGTCCAGTAGGCGAGGGCGCCGACCGTTCCGGTCGGGTTGTAGCCGGCGTTCTGCGGAAACGCGCACGAGCCGACGACGAACAGGTTCGGCACGTCCCACGACTGCAGGTAGCGGTTGACGACGCTCGTGCGCGGATCGGTCCCCATGATCGCGCCGCCGGTGTTGTGCGTCGTCTGGTACGGGACGATCGCGTAGTGCCCCTTGCGCGGGTTCACGTGGACCCCGCGCGGCTTCATCGCCTTCGCGATGCCGGCGGCCTTGTCGGTGAGGAAATCCGACATCCGGTGCTCGTTGTCGTGGAAGTCGAACGTCAGGCGAAGCAGCGGATTGCCGTACTCGTCGCGGTACGTGGGATCGAGATCGAGGTATGCGTCGCGATAGCTCATCACGCTGCCGTGCGTCGCGATGCTGACCGTGCGCAGGTAGTTGTCGGCCATCGCCTTCTTCCAGCCGCTGCCCCACTTCGGCGCGTCCTTCGGCAGGTGGTGCTGCAGGATCGGCCGACCGCCGGTCGTCCACAGTGCGATGTAGCCGCCCCCGACGAACTTCTGCGGACCGTGATCGAAGTTGTCGCCGTTGAACTCGTCGATCGCCTGCCCGAGCGCGCCGGCGCCCATGAACGGATTGACGATGTCGTTCAGGAACACGTCGACCGACGACGTGATCTGGTAGGCGTAGTTGCGGCCTACCACACCCTCGCCGGACTTGGGGTCGTACGGCTTGCCGATGCCGGACAGCAGCAGCAGATGCACGTTGTGCTGCGCGAAGGCGGTGAGGATCACGAGATCGGCCGGCTGCTCGAACTCGCGGCCCTGCGGATCGACATAGAGGACGCCGGTCGCCCGCTTGCCGGTGGAGTCGAGCAGCACCTTCGTCACGCTCATGTGCGTGCGCAGCTCGAAGTTGTCCTTCTGCAGCAGCACCGGGAATATCGTCGTCTGCGGGCTCGACTTCGAATAGTTGCCGCAGCCGAACCATTCGCAGAAGCCGCAGTACGTGCACTCGCCGAGCTGCACGCCGTAGATGTTCCTGTACGCCTTCGACGTATTGGCCGCCGGACAGGGAAACGGCTTGTAGCCGGCTTCTTTCGCCGCCTTGTCGAACAGCACGGTGCCGTAGCTGCGCTTGAGCGGCGGCAGCGGGAAGCCGCGCTTGCGCGGCCCTTCGAATGGATTGCCGCCGTCCTGGATCCTGCCTTCGATGTTGCCTGCCTGTCCCGAAATCCCGCAGAGGTATTCGAAGCGGTCGTAGTACGGCTCGAGCTCGTCGTAGCGCACACCCCAGTCCTGGATCGTCATGTCGGAAGGGATGAACTTCTTGCCGTAGCGCTCTTCGGTGTGCGAACGAATCGTGAAGTCGGTGGGCAGGAAGCGCCAGTTCTGGCCGTTCCAGTGCACGCCCGCGCCGCCGGCGCCGGAAGCGGGCTTGAACGATCCGAGTCGCCGCATCGGCAGTGCCGTCTGGTCCATCGAGTTGCGAAAGGTGAGCGTCTCGCGCTCGGGCTCCTCGAACAGCTCGTTGCGCACCGCGTATCGCAGCTCGTCCTGGATCTTGGTGGTCGCGAAATCGGGAACCGTGTCGCGGAATCCGCCGCGCTCGAGCGCGAGCACCTGCAACCCTGCGTCGGTGAGCTCCTGGCCGAGGATGCTCGCGGTCCAGCCGAAACCGACCAGCACCACATCGACCGGCGGCAGTTTCGTCGCCATCTCAGCTTCCGCGCGGACGATCGGGCAGGCGGGGCGGCCGCGCCCGGGGATGCTTCTTCATGCTAAGTCTCCGTCCGCGTGCCGTCGCGGCCGAGCAGACCGACCGTCGGCATGTCGTAGCGCTTGCCGTACTGCTCGATCTCGGCGACATAGTTGTAGCGCGGACCCGGAAAGCCGATCAGCTTCCAGCCTGCGAACCCGCGGTTGCCGCCGTACATCGGATCGGCGAGGAAGCCTTCGACGGTGTTCTGGAGCAGCATCTCGAAGAAATCCTTGGACGCCACGCGCGCGAGCTCGACGTCTCCGCTCTCGAGTCCGCGCAGTATCTTGTCCTGCGCGGCAGGCTCCTGCTCCGCAAACGGGCGCTGCTTCTGCTTGCTGCACCATGCATCAACGTCGGCGATCGCTGTGCGGTAGAGCTGCGCCGGCGTGAGGCGGAGCTGGTAGCCCTGCTGCTTCGTGCCGTCCTGCCACGGTCCGCGCATGTACCAGGTCTCCGCGCGCCCGTAGGTTCCGGAGAGCTGGTGGTCGATGAACGTCGCAACGCCGGCTTCCTTGGCGCCCGGTCCGAGCTCGTCATTCGGAATGAGACGCGCAACGGCGGCTTCCACGAAGGTGAATTCGCCCGGCGTGAAGAACGAGAACTGCCCGGGTGCGGCAACCGACGCGGCCGCCGCCTGGGGCACGAACCGGGGCAGCACGACGCTCGCGGCCGAGGGCAGCAGAGCGGCCTTGAGCAGGCGCCGGCGGGTCGGAACGAAGCTCATGCTCTCGTTTCGATTTCCAAATGGCCGCGGGCGTTCGGCGAGCTTCGGTTACGATTCGGAACAACACTGTTTCGAGAGGCCAAAGCGGGCACCATGGATCTGGCGGGGATGGAAATATTCGCGCGCGTCGTCGAGACGGGAAGCTTTTCCCGCGCCGCGCGGCGCCTCAACGTATCGACGTCGGTCGTCAGCAAGTGCGTGACCCGGATGGAGCAGTCGCTCGGGGTCAGGCTCCTCAATCGCACGACGCGCAGCATCAGCCTGACCGAGATCGGGCGCGCGTTCTACGCGCGATGCGCGCAGATCGTCGCGGAGGCGGAGGAAGCCGAAACGATCGCGGCAGGCATGCAGTCGACGCCGCGCGGGACGCTCAAGGTGAACGTGCCGGTCTCGTTCGGCGTCCTGCACGTGACGCCCGCGCTCGCCGGTTTGCTCGGCGCCTATCCGGAGCTCAACGTCGACATGACGTTCAACGACCGCGAGGTGCATCTCGCCGAGGAAGGCTACGACGTGTCGCTCGTCATCGCCGCCGAGCCGCGCGGCACGCTCGTCGCACGCAAGCTCGCGCCGATCCGCTACGCCCTGTGCGCCGCGCCATCCTACCTCCGGCGGCATGGCTTACCCGCGAGTGTCGAGGATCTCGCGCGTCACAAGTGCATCGTGTTCGGTGGGTCGGGCAATTCGCGGCAATGGCATTTCGATCGCGACGAAGCACACGCGAGCGTCGAGGTGAGCGGCTCGCTGCGGCTCGACAACGAGAACGCGGTGCGGCGCGCCGCGCTCGCCGGCTGCGGCATCGCGCTGTTGCCGACGTACATGGTGGGCGACGACCTGCGGGACGATGCGCTGCGCGTGGTGCTTCCCGGGTGCCGGGCAACCCAGACCTCGCTTTACGCCACGTATCTGCCCAATCGTTACGTGACGGCGAAGGTGCGCGTGTTCGTCGACTATCTCGTCGCCCAATTCGGGCCTTCGCCGCAATGGGACGCGGAGGCGAAGATGCAACCCGAGGCGAAGCGCGCGCAGGCACCGCTGCACGCCGGCCTCGAAGGCACCCGGCAACCGCCACAGCGGACCGCGTGAGCGACGCGCTCGACGCGCGCACGCTGTTGCGCCGCATGTTCGACGCCGCGGTCGAATCGGCGCAACCCGCGCACGCCCTGCCGGCGTTCCTGCCGCAGCCCCCCGCCGGGCGCACGATCGTCGTCGGCGCCGGCAAGGCGGCCGCCGCCATGGCGCGGGCCGTCGAGCAACACTGGCGAGGTCCGCTGTCGGGTATCGTCGTCACGCGTTACGGGCATGCCGTTCCGTGCGACCGCATTCAAGTCGTCGAGGCCGCGCATCCGGTTCCCGATGCGGCGGGCGCGCAAGCCGCGCGGCGGATACTCGACGACGTCGCGCACCTCACGCAGGACGACCTCGTGCTCGCACTGATCTCCGGCGGGGGCTCGGCGTTGCTCGTGCTGCCGGCCAACGGCATATCGCTCGGCGACAAGCAACAGGTCGTGCGCGCGCTGCTCGCGTGCGGCGCGACGATCGGCGAGATCAATTGCGTCCGCCGCCATCTATCGGCGATCAAGGGGGGGCGCCTCGCCGCCGCGTGCCATCCGGCGCGCGTCGTCACGCTGGCGATCTCCGACGTGCCGGGCGACGATCCGACCGACATCGCGTCGGGACCGACGGTGGCCGATCCGACGACTCGCGACGACGCGCGCGACGTGCTGCGGCGGTACGCGATCGATGTTCCCGATTCCGTTATTGCCCTTCTCGCGACCGACGCAGCGGAGAGCGTCAAGCCGGGTGATCCACGGCTTGCGGGCAACGAATATCGGCTCATTGCGACGCCGCAGAAGGCGCTCGAGGCCGCGTCTCGCGTCGCACGTGCGCACGGTCTCACGCCGGCCATCCTCTCGGACGGCGTCGAAGGCGAAGCGCGCGACGTCGGCAAGGTCCTAGCGGCCATTGCGCGCCAGGTCGCAATTCGGCGACAGCCGCTCGCACCGCCGTGCGTGCTGTTGTCCGGCGGCGAAACGACGGTCACCGTCCGCGGCGACGGACGGGGCGGCCGCAACGTCGAATGCCTGCTCGCGTTCGTGCTCGCGCTGCGCGGCCAGCCCGGCATCTGCGCGCTCTTCGCGGACACCGATGGCGTCGACGGTGTCGAGGACATCGCGGGCGCGATTGCGATGCCCGATACGTTGTCCCGCGCACTCGCGCATCGACGCCGCGCCGCGCTCGATCTCGAACGCAACGACGCGCACGCCTTCTTCGAGGCGCTCGGCGACAGCGTGATCACGGGCCCGACACGCACGAACGTCAACGACTTTCGGGCCATCCTCGTCCGCTAACGCATAGGCCTCGCGGCTCGTTCGCGCGGCTTGCGCCGTCGCTCGGCCGGAACGGCGCGGCCCCCGTCGATGGCGCTCAGGCATAATCCGCCATCGTCGTCCAGGCGCGCCCGCGCACGCCTGGCGCGAATACCAACGAGGAGGAGCAATCCATGATCAGGCTCATTGGACGCATGCTTGCGGGCGGCGCATTGGCGGTCCTGCCGCTTTGCGCGTTCGCGCAGGACACGATCAAGGTCGGCGTCATCGCGGCCTTCTCGGGGCCCTTCGCCGACTACGGCTCGCAGATCGAGGCGGGCATGAAGGCGTACATGAAGGAGCATGGCGATACCGTCGCCGGCAAGAAGGTCGAGCTCATCACCCGCGACACGAAGGGACCTGCGCCTGAAGTGGCGAAGCGGTTCGCGCAGGAGCTCATCACGCGCGACCATGTGCAGTTCCTCGCCGGCTTCGGCCTCACGCCGAACGCGATGGCGGTGGCACCGGTCGTCAGCGAAGCGAAGGTACCGATGGTCATCTCGAACGCGGCGACGTCGTCGATCACGACGAAATCGCCGTACATCACCCGGGTGTCGATGACGATTCCGCAGATCGCCGAGCCGCTGGCGCAATGGGCACTCAAGAACGGCATCAAGCAGGTGTACACGGTGGTCGCCGACTATGGTCCCGGCATCGACGCGGAAACGCAGTTCACCAAGACGTTCAAGGAGGGCGGCGGCGAGATCGTCGGCTCGGTGCGCACGCCGCTGCAGAGTCCGGACTTCTCCGCCGCCACGCAGCGCGTGAAGGATGCTAAGCCGCAGGCTGTGTTCGTGTTCCTGCCGGCGGGACAGCAGGGCATCTCGTTCATGAAAAGCTTCAACGAGCGCGGCCTGGCGGACGCCGGCATCAAGCTGATCGCGACCGGCGACATCACCGACGACCACGTGCTCGAGGCGATGGGCGAGCCGACGCTCGGGATGATCACGGCGTTCCACTATTCGTCGGCGCACAAGTCGCCCGAGAACGACGCGTTTCTCAAGGCGTACGCGGCGGCGAACGACCCCAAGATCGGAGCGCCGAACTTCATGGCGGCGGCCGGTTACGACACGATGCACGTGATCTACGAAGTCGCGAGGAAGCTCAACGGCAACATCGACGGCGACAAGGCGATGGCGGCGATCAAGGGGATGAAGTGGATGAGCCCGCGCGGACCGGTGACTATCGATCCGGAGACGCGCGACATCGACCAGACCGTCTACATTCGCAAGGTCGAGAAGGTCGGCGGCAAGCTCGCCAACGTCGAGTTCGACAAGATTCCCGACGTCAAGGATCCGGGCAAGAAGTAGCGGCACGGCTGGCGCGCGCCCGCGAGGGCCGGCTCGTGATCGGCAACGCGATCGGCGTCCTGTTCGACGGCGTCGCCTACGGTAGCCTGCTGTTCATCATCGCCGTCGGGCTGTCGGTGACGCTCGGCCTGATGAACTTCGTGAACCTCGCCCACGGCACGTTCGCGATGATCGGCGGCTACGTCTGCGTCGTGCTGATGTCGAACGCAGGCGTGCCGTTCCTGGCGACGCTGCCCGTCGCGTTCGTTGTCGCGGCGCTCGCCGGCCTCGTGCTCGAAAGGCTGCTCTACCAGCGGCTCTACCGGGCGAGCCCGCTCGACCAGGTGCTGTTCTCGATCGGGCTCGTGTTCATGTCGATCGCGATCTTCACCTACTACTTCGGCGCGTCGCAGCAGCCGGTGTCGCTGCCGTCATACCTGCGCGGCCAGGTGCACGTCTGGGGCCTCGACCTCGGCGTCTACCGGCTGTTCCTGATCGTCGTCGTCGCACTGCTGACGCTCGTGCTGCAGTACCTGCTCGATCGCACGCGCTTCGGGAGTCAGGTGCGCGCGAGCGTCGACAACGCGACCGCGGCCGCCGGACTCGGCATCAACGTCGATCGCGTCTTCGCGCTTACGTTCGCATTGGGGTCGGGGCTCGCGGGACTGGGTGGCGGGCTCGGCATCGACGTGCTCGGTCTCGACCCGACGTTCCCGCTCAAGTACATGGTGTACTTCCTGCTGGTCGTCTCCGTCGGTGGGTCGGGGACGATCAAGGGCCCGCTGGTTGCGGCGCTGATCCTCGGCGTCTTCGACGTGGCCGGCAAGTACTACGTCCCGCAGATCGGCGGCTTCGTCATCTACGCGCTGATGGTGCTGCTGCTGATCGTTTTCCCAGCGGGCCTGTACGGCCGTCGCGCCTAGGATGGAGCGCGCTTCGGCTGCCGCGACGGCGCTGCGAACCCGAAGCCTTTCGAAGCGTTTCGGTGCCTTCGCCGCGGTGACCGACGTCACGCTGTCGTTCGCGCGCGGCGCCCGGCATGCGCTGATCGGTCCGAACGGCGCCGGCAAGACGACGTTCATCAATTTGCTGACCGGCGTGCTCGCGCCTTCCGGCGGCCAGGTGTTCCTCAGCGAGCGCGACATCACGGCGATGCCCCAACATGCGCGGGTCAAGTGCGGGATGACCCGCACGTTCCAGATCAACACGCTCTTTGCGGGGCTCACCGTCCTCGAATCGGTGGCGCTCGCGATCTGCGAGCGGCAGGGCAGGACCGGCGTCTGGTATCGCACCGTGTCGCGGCAACGCGAGTCGATCGACGAGGCGCACGCGCTGCTGGAAACCCTGCGTCTCGTTGGCGATCGCAATGCGGAGACGCGCAATCTGGCGTACGGCAAGCAGCGGCTGCTCGAGATCGCGCTCGCCCTCGCCACGCGGCCGTCGATCCTGCTCCTCGATGAGCCGGCCGCGGGCATTCCGTCGGGCGAGAGCGCAGAACTCTTCAACGTGATCGCCGATCTGCCGCGCGACGTGACGATCGTGTTCATCGAACACGACATGGAGCTCGTGTTCCGCTTCGCGGAGCGGATCACGGTTCTCGTGGGCGGCCGGGTTTTGACGGAGGCGACGCCGTCCGAAGTCGCGGCCGACCCGCGCGTGCGCGAGGTCTATCTCGGCGAGGCGCAGCATGCCTGAACTGCTCGCGCTCGATGGCGTCACGGCCGGTTACGGCGCGTCGGTGGTGCTCGAGGACGTGTCCCTCGTCGTCGAGGAAGGCGACAGCCTCGCGCTGCTGGGGCGCAACGGCGTCGGGAAGACGACGCTGCTCGTCACGTTGATGGGTCTCACGCGCGTGCACCGCGGCTCGTTGCGGTTTCGTGGCGCGCCGCTCGACAGGGTCGCGACGTACAGGCGCGCGCAGGCGGGGATCGGCTGGGTACCTCAGGAGCGCTACATGTGGCCGACGCTCACGATCGAGGAGCACCTGACCGCCGTCGCGCGTCGCGGCCGCTGGAACGTCGCGAAGGTCTACGAGCTCTTCCCGCGGTTGGCCGAGCGGCGCGCAAACTTCGGCAACCAGCTGTCGGGCGGCGAGCAGCAGATGCTGGCGATCGCTCGTGCGCTCGTCCTCAATCCGGCCTTGCTGCTGCTCGACGAGCCGATGGAAGGGCTCGCGCCGATCATCGTGCAGGAGCTCTTGAAAGTCGTCGCCGGACTGGTCCGCGAAGGCACCATGACCGTGGTGATCGTCGAGCAGCATGCGAAGCTCGCGCTGTCGATAACGCGCAACGCGGTCGCGCTCGATCGCGGCCGCATCGTGCATCGCTCGTCGAGCGAGGCGCTCCTCGACGAACCGCAAACGCTGCATCGGCTGGTCGCGGTAGGGTCCGCAGCCTGACGCGACGTCGCGCCATCGTTCAGAAGTTTCGCTGCCCTGCCTCGACTAATACCGCTTGTCGAGCGTTCCGCTTGCAGGAGCGGCCGCCGGTGCGCCGGCGTCGCTGACGTAGCGGACCGCCAGCTTCCACGCGTCGCCGTCGCGCTTCCAGCAATCCACGACGAAGCGGTCGCGTCCTCGGCTTGCCGCACCCGCGCGGAGGTTGCGCTCGCGAAAGCTCACGACCGCGACATTGCCGAAATCGTGGACCGCCATCTGCTCGATGCGCGGCGCGGCTGTCGATTTTCGCGTGTCGCGGATCCACGCATCTCGCGCCACCGGCGTCCCCGGGGCTGTGCCGACGCGCATCTCGAACGAAGGATCGAGCATCGCGTCGAGCGCGCCGGCGTCCTTGGCGTGGATCTTGTCGACCAGCCCGCGTTCGAGCTCCGAGAACATCTTGACCAGGCGCGTGACGGTGGGGACATTGCCCGCCTGCGGCGCCGGTTGCGCGAGCGCGGTGGCCGCGAGGCACGCAGCGAGCAGCGCGATCGGAAGGTGAAGTGGCATGAAGCGTTCGAGCGGCCGGCGCGTCGAAACGTTCGGGCGGCGCGCAAGAGGCGACGCCGCCCGACGATACACTCTCTGGATATCGACTAATGCGTTACGGACATCGCGCAATACCCGCCGGCCTGGTTCACCCAGTTCTGCTGGATCAGGTACTGCCGCGATCCGAGCGCCACGTTGTACTTGGACCCGTTCGTCGAGGTCGACACGTTCCCGAAGGTCCACGCACACTTGTCCGCGTTCTCGGCACCGCGGCGGTCGTACCAGGCGTTCAGATCCGGGTCGGTCGTCGCTTCCTCGAGCTCGTGCGAGATGATGCTGGCCATGCCGTCGGCCCCGATATTCCCGTTGGGGCTTGTCGTCGTCAGCTCAGCGCAGGCGCTCGGGCAGCGATCCGGGTTGCCGACGAAGGCGAACTTGATGTCGCTAGTACCGATCGTCGCGTGCGTGTGCCAGCCGCAATATTGCGTGCAGAAGCCGGAGGATTCGTTTACGTCCGACGACGTTAGAACGAAGTAAACGCCATTCGAGTCGAGGGGAAGCGCGCCACTCGTGATCGCCGTACTCACGACGGCCTGTACGCCCGAGTCGGTCAGCGTCGTTCCGTGGGAGTAACTGTCGTTCGTCGAGCCTGCGTAACGTACGTGGTTCGCGACATGCACGCTGGACGCGTTGTAGTACGTCGTGTTGATGCCGAAGTAGGGCGAGCCACCGATGTTGTTCGCAAGATCGGTTAGGATCGTCGTCGCCGTATTCCCGGACCATTTCCCATACCAGATGTAGTACACGTTCGGACCGCCCGTCATGAGCGGACCGCCGTGATAGTTGATGCCATTGCTGCTCACCGGATTGTTGCTTTGCGGCTTGCCCTGGCCTTGCCCCGCGCCTTGGCCGGGCCCCGGTCCTGGAGCAGGCCGCTCGCCCCAACCCTTGCCGGTCGGAACGAGCTCGTCGTCGCCACCGCCCACGACGCCAGCGGCGCCGACTGCGCTGCTTGTGATTAAGGCAAAACACGTTGCCGCAACGACGACTGCTCCACGCATGATCTCTCCCGATCGATTGTTCGTGCTCGGCGTATCGAAGTGAATCGACGCTCGAGCGTGCGTGACTATGCTTTAGGGCAAGCGCTCGCGCAAGGCCATGCGCTTCGACGCGCGTTCAAAGCCGACTGGCGGTCGCGTCGGGACGCGTGGTCGATGTGTCGTCTACACGATGCCTCCGGCCGGCGCAATCTCAGCGAGGCGTAGCGCGGGCACGGATTTGAGCGAGCGTCGCGTTCATCGTGATCGCCTGCGGATCGAACTTCACATGCAGCAGCGTTGGACCCTTCGCAGCGAGCGCGCGGTCGAACGCCGGTGCGAAGTCGGCCGTCGTCAGGACCGTCTCGCCCTGCGCACCGTAGGCACGGGCGACGGCGGCGAAATCTGGATTGACGAGATCCGTGCCGCTGACGCGTCCCGGGTAGGCGCGTTCCTGGTGCATCCGGATCGTCCCGTACATCCCGTTGTCGATGACGACGAAGACGACGGCGGCGCCGTATTGGACCGCTGTCGCGAGCTCCTGGCCGTTCATCATGTAGCAACCATCACCGTTCCACGAGACGACGACACGCTCGGGTTGAACGAGCTTCGCGGCGATCGCCGAAGGCACGCCGTACCCCATCGATCCCGAGTACGGCGCGAGTTGCCGCCGGCCGCCGCCGTAGCGAAAGATCCGGTGAATCCACGTCGTATAGTTGCCGGCGCCGTTCGTCAGGACTGCATCGCGTGGCAGGCGCTCGTCGAGCCATCGGACGATTTGCCACAGGTCGACGTCGCCCGGGACCGGGCGGGGAGTGCGCCATGCTTCGTATTCGGCGTGTGCGGGCGCGGGATCGACGTGCAACGGCGACAGCGACGCAGCGGCATCGACGGCGGCGAGAAATGCGCCCGGCGTGGCGGGCATCGCGATCGCCGGCTGGTAGACGCGGCCGAGCTCCGCGGGATCGGGGTGCACGTGCACGAGCGTTTGCTTCGGGACGGGCACGTCGAGCAGCGTGTAGCCGGACGTCGTCATTTCGCCAAGCCGCTCGCCGATCACCAGCAGCACGTCGGCATCGCGCACGCGCGCCGCGAGTGCGGGATTGATGCCGATGCCGACGTCGCCTGCATAAAGCGGATGGCGGTTGTCGAAAAGGTCCTGATGCCGGAATGCGCACGCGACGGGCAACTGGGCGGTTTCCGCGAAGCGCACGAGCGCCGCACGCGCCGCTTCGTCCCAGCGGCTGCCGCCGACGATCACGAGCGGCCGCACCGCATCGCGCAGCATCGTCTCGACGCGATGCACGTCGGCCGGCGCAGGCGCGGCTTGAACCGCCTCGACGTACGGCGCGTCGGCGACATCGGCCGATGCCGAAAGCACGTCCTCGGGGAGCGCGACGACGACGGGTCCGGGGCGGCCCGACAGCGCGACGCGGTATGCGTGCGCTACGTACTCGGGGATCCGCTCGACGCGATCGACCTGCGCCGCCCATTTCGCGACGCTGCCGTACATGCGCCGATAGTCGATCTCCTGGAACGCCTCGCGGTCGAGCATGTCGGTCCCGACCTGGCCGACGAACGCGACGAGCGGCGTCGAATCCTGCATCGCCGTATGAATCCCGACCGCGGCATTCGACGCGCCAGGCCCGCGCGTGACGAACAGCACGCCGGGACGCCCGGTCAGCTTGCCGAACGCCTCCGCCATGTACGCGGCGCCGCCTTCCTGGCGGCACACGACGAACGCGAGCGAGTCGGCCACGTCGTGCAGTGCGTCGAGCACCGGCAGGTAACTCTCGCCGGGAACGCCGAAGGCGTGGGTCGCGCGCTGCGCGAGCAGGCTCGCGACGAGGATCCGGCCGCCACTGCGCATCGCCACCGATGGCCCTCGCGATCAGCGTCCGGCGACGATGTCTTCGCGGCGGAGCAGGAACACGCTGTCGGATGCCGACGGCGTCGACAGCCACAGGAATGGCATCCGCGGGAATGCCGCCTCGGCGTTTTCGCGGTTGTGTCCCACTTCGACGACGAGGATGCCGTTCGACTGCAGGAACCGCGGGGCCTCGCGCAGGATCGTTCGCACCGCATCCATCCCGTCGTCGCCGCCGGCGAGCGCGAGCGCCGGCTCGTGGCGATACTCGCGCGGCAGCTCCTCCATCGCCATCGTCGTCACGTAGGGCGGATTGCTGATGATGAGGTCGTACGACTTTCCGGGCAGGTTGTCGAAAAGATCCGAGCGAACGAGATTGATCCGGCCGGCGAGCCCGTAATCGCTGACGTTGCGTTGTGCGACGGCGAGCGCGTCCGCGGCGATGTCCGCCGCGTCGATGTCCGCGTTCGGGCAGGCATGCGCGAGCAGCACGGCAAGGCAGCCGCAGCCCGTGCAAAGGTCGAGCGCCGAGCGGATCGCCGTTGGGTCAGGGACATACGGCGCAAGCCCGTCGGGCAAAAGCTCGGCGATGAACGAGCGCGGAATCAAGACGCGCTCGTCGACGTGAAAGCGGAAGTCGCCGAGCCACGCCTCGTGCGTCAGGTAGGCCGCCGGAACGCGGTCCTCGATGCGCCGCGTGAGGAGCGCCGTCAGCTCGTTGCGCTCGCCGTGCGTGAGCCTCGCGTCGAGGAACGGCTCGGCCTGCTCGAGCGGTAGATGCAGTGTGTGCAGCAGCAGGTACATCGCCTCGTCCGACGCGTTCGCGAAGCCGTGCCCGAACGCGAGGCCGGCCTGGGTGAAGCGCGACACCGCGAAGCGAAGCCAGTCGCGCAAAGTCTCCAGTTCGGGCGGCACGTTCATTGCGGGAACAGCAGACGCTGGAGAAGCCGGGTGTAAACCTCCGCGAGCGGCTCGAGGTCGGCGAGCGCGACCCGCTCGTCAAGCTTGTGAATGGTCGCGTTCACCGGGCCGACCTCGACGATCTCGGGGCAGATGCGCGCGATGTAGCGGCCGTCCGACGTGCCGCCTTCGCACGACAGCCGGGGAAGGCGGCCGGTGACGTCGCGGATTGCCTGCGTCGCGACGTCGACGAGCCGTCCCCTGGGCGTCAGGAACGGCGCACCGTGCGCGGTGATGGAAACGTCGTAGTCGACGCCGTGCCGCACCAGCACCTCCTCGAGACGGGCGAGCAGCGATTCGCGCGAGCTTTGCATCGAATAGCGGAAATTGAACAGCAGCTCGAGCGAGCCGGGTATCACGTTCGTCGCGCCCGTTCCGGCATGAATGTTCGAGCATTGGAACGACGTCGGCGGAAAGTATTCGTTGCCGCGATCCCAGGTCATTCGCGTGAGCTCGGCGAGCGCGGGCGCGAGCGCGTGAATGGGATTGCGGGCGAGGTGGGGATAGGCGATGTGCCCCTGCACGCCCTTCACGACGAGCGTACCCGACAGCGTGCCCCGGCGGCCGTTCTTGATCATGTCGCCGAGCGCGTCGACCGACGACGGCTCGCCGACGATGCAGTAGTCGATCGTCGTGCCGTCCTTCGCGAGCTTGTCCACGACCCGCGCCGTTCCATCCACGGACGGGCCTTCCTCGTCCGAGGTGACGAGCAGCGCGATCGATCCGTTCGGCTCGCCCGTTGCGAGCAGCCGCTCGACAGCCACGACGAACGCGGCGAGCGACGTCTTCATGTCCGCGGCGCCGCGGCCGTACAGGTAGCCATCGCGCTCGGTAGGCGTGAACGGGTCGCTCGTCCATTGCGAAAGCGGGCCGGTCGGCACGACGTCGGTGTGGCCCGCGAGGCAGACGAGCGGCGCCGCGTCGCCGCGCCGCGCCCAGAGGTTGGTGACCCCGTTGAACGTCGACGACTCGCATGCGAAACCCAGCGGGGCAAGGCGCTCGGCGATAATCGCCTGACAGCCGGCGTCCTCGGGGGTGATCGAGCGACGGCCGATCAGCGCGCGCGCGAGAGCGAGTACGGGTGTCGTTGCGGCGGCGACGCGGCTTGCGGACGGCGGCACGCCCGACACGATACTCCCGCGCGCGGCGTTGTTGACGATGCCGCTTTCGAAGCGCCGCAGAATGCTAGCGTTCGAGCAGCGCGGGGTCGATCGTCATGTCGGCGAATCCCGCCTTGGGCCGAGTGGGCGCCTGCGGCTCTTCCCCGGTCGAGTCGAGCCGCGACGACGGCGAGTTCTGGTTGATGAGCCAGGCGAGGTTGGTCGCCGAATCGGAGGCGGTCATTGCCTCGTCGTAGCTGATGCGCCCATCCAGATGGAGCTTGCAAAGCGCCTGCTCGAAGGTCTGCGATCCCGGGTAGAGCGACTGCTCCATCGCTTCCTTGATCTGCGTGAACTCGCCGGCCTTGATCAGTTCGGCGATCAGCGTCGAGTTGAGCAAAATCTCGACCGCGGGTTGCAGCGTGCCGTCGACGTTGCGGACGAGCCGCTGCGAGACGATCGCGCGCAGGCCGATCGAGAGGTCGGACAGCACGGCCGAGCGCGAGTCGTGCGGAAACATGTTGATGATCCGCGACAGCGCGTGGTAGCTGTTGTTCGCGTGGATCGTCGACAGGCAGAGGTGGCCGGTCAGCGTGTGCAGCAGCGCCGCCTGCATCGTCTCCTTGTCGCGGATCTCGCCGATCATGATGAGGTCCGGGGCTTCGCGCAGCGCGTTCTGCAGCGCCAGATCGTAGTTGTGCGTGTCGACGCCGATCTCGCGCTGGTTGACGAGACTCTGACGATGATCGAACAGGTACTCGATGGGATCCTCGATCGTCAGGATGTGGCCGGTCCGGCTGTTGTTCCGATGGTCGATCATCGCGGCGAGCGTCGTCGACTTGCCCGATCCGGTTGCGCCCGCGATCAGCACCAGTCCGCGCTTTTCCATTACGAGATCGAGCAGCACCGCCGGCAGATGCAGCGCCTCGAACGGCGGCACGCTGTTGCGCACGTAGCGGATCACGAGCGCGATCGAGCCGCGCTGGCGAAAGATGTTGATGCGGAAGTTGCCCACCGACTTGTCGAGATGCGAGAGGTTCATCTCGCGCTCGTTCTCGAATTCGCGCGCCTGCTCCTTCGTCATCAGGTCGTACGCGATGCGGCGGACCGTCTCGACGTCCATCGACTGGCTCGAGACCGGGTGCACGACGCCGTTGACCTTGATGTTGATCGGCGCGCCGCAGGAAATGTAGAGGTCCGACGCCTGCTTGTCGGCCATCAGCTTGAAGAGTCGGTCCAGGTACATGTTCGCTTTCCGGCTAGAATGGCTGCGAAAGTCCTTGCGCGCTCGCGCGGGCTCCGGCGCATGATGATGTCATGAGTCGACGAGCCAGGCCACCCGTGGGCGCCTCGTAGGGCGTCGTCCGCGCGCCACGCGACTCTTTCCCATCAACTCGACCCGGCGATAAAGCAAGTTCCATGCTCGCCATCATCGGCGGTACCGGCCTCACGCGCCTGTCGACGCTCGCCGTGCGTCATCGGGAGGTCATCCGCACGCCGTACGGCGAGCCGTCCGCCGCACTCGTCTTCGGTGACGTTGCCGGTCACCCCGCGATCTTCCTTGCGCGTCACGGCCATGGCCACACGATACCGCCGCATCGTGTCAACTACCGGGCGAACCTGTGGGCGCTGCGGGAGCAGGGCGCAAGCGGCGTCCTCGCCGTGGCATCGGTCGGCGCCATCCGCGGGTGCGCGCCGGGGGACCTCGTGCTTCCGCATCAGCTGATCGATTACACGTGGGGCCGCGTGAACACGTTCTTCGACGGCGGGGACCAGCAGGTCGTGCACGTCGATTTCACGCATCCGTATTCGCAGCCGTTGCGCGAAGTCTGCATCGGCGCCGCAAAGAGCGGCGGCATCGCGTTGATCGAAGGAGGCGTGTACGGCGCCGTGTCCGGTCCGCGCCTCGAAACCGCCGCCGAGATCGACCGCATGGAGCGCGACGGCGCGACGATGGTCGGCATGACCGGCATGCCGGAAGCGGTGCTCGCGCGCGAGCTCGGCGTCGAATACGCGTCGGTCTGCGTCGTGGTCAACCACGCCGCGGGGCGCGGCGACAGCGTCGCCATCGTGTCGATGGAGGCCATTGCGAACGTGCTCGAGACGGCGATGGATAGCGTACGCGCGCTGCTCGAGCACGTCGTGCCGCGCATGCCCGCGACGCCACGCGACACGGCTGCGACGCCTCGCGCGGCCGTCATCATGGGAGTGAGCGCCGATGATTCGTGACGTGCTGCGGATGGGCGATCCGCGCCTACTCCAACGCGCGCGCGAAGTGGAGCGCGTCGACACGCCCGAGCTTCGCGCGCTGCTCGACGACATGCGCGACACGATGCGCGCGCAGAACGGAGCGGGCCTTGCGGCGCCGCAGATCGGCGTCGGCGCGCGCGTGGTCATTTTCGGCGTCGAGCGCAACCCGCGCTATCCGGACGTCGAGCCGGTGCCGTACACCGAGCTCGTCAATCCGGTGCTGACCCCGCTCTCCGACGAGCTCGAGGACGGCTGGGAAGGATGCCTGTCGGTGCCTGGCCTTCGCGGGGTCGTCCCCCGGTTTCGCAGGCTTCGCTACCGGGGCCTCGATCCGACGGGCGCATCGATCGAGCGCGAGGTCGACGGCTTCCATGCGCGCGTAGTGCAGCACGAGTGCGATCACCTCGACGGGATCCTGTATCCGATGTGCGTGCGCGACTTCACGCGCTTCGGCTTCACCGACGTGCTGTTTCCGGGAATCGCGGCCGTGGGAGAGTGACGACGGAATGGGACCGCCGAGAATTCGACTGGCGCCATGTGCGCTAGGCGGGGGACGGCGAATCCTGTCGTTCGGGCAACTTCAGCGCCTCGTACAGCGCCGTCTCGAGTCGCAGCATCGCCTGCTCGTCGTGCAGGCGCGCGCCGTCGATCAGGAAAACGTCTTCCGCACGCTCGCCGAGCGTGTTGATCCGCGCGCTCGCGACGTTGACGTTCGCCCTTGCAAGTATCCATGCGATCCGCGCCAGAAGCCCCGGCCGGTCGCCCGCGACGACCTCGAGGATGAAGTGCGTGCCCTTGTCGTCGGGAAAGATTCGGATCTCGGGCGTGAGCGGGAAGTGACGCATCTGGCGCGAGACGCGGCCCTCGCCCGGCGGTTGCAAGGGTCCCGGATCAGTGAGCGCGCGCGTGAGCTCGTATTCGACGAGCTGGATCGTCTCCCGATACGCAGGCGAGGGATTGGACGGCTCGTGCACGGCGAACGTGTCGAGTGCGTAACCGTGGCGCGTCGTGTGGATCTTCGCGTCGAGAATCGAGAGGTTCGCGCGGCCGAAGAAGCCGCAGATCCGCGCGAAGAGCGCCGGCTGGTCGGGGAGGTAGACCAGCACGGAAAGGCCGGCGCCGTCCCGTGCGAGGCGCGCCTTGACGACGGGCGACGTGCCGCGAACCCGCCAGTAGAGATGGCGCGCGTGCCACGCGATTTCGTCGGCGCTGTGGCGCTGGAAGTACGGCATGTCCAGCTCGCGCCAAAGCGCGGTTTCGGCGTCGTCGGCGACCGCATAGAGACGCAGCAGGCGCCGAGCCTCGCGCTGACGCTCGGCGACGCTGTCGCTGCCCGCGCGCTGGCCGGTGCCCGCGTCGAGCGCGGCGCGCGCCGACGTGAACAGATCCTCGAGCAGCTTGCCCTTCCACGCGTTCCACACCTTCGGGCTCGTGCCGCGGATGTCGGCGACGGTGAGCAGGTAGAGCGCGATCAGCCTGCGCGGGTCGCCGACTTTCGCCGCGAACGCCGCGACGACGCGCGGATCGGCGACGTCCTGCTTCTGCGCGGTCAGCGACATCGTCAGATGTTCGGTCACCAGCCAGGCGACGAGCGTCGCATCCGCGTCCGGCAGCCCGTGCGCGATGCAGAAGCGTTCCGCATCGCGCGCGCCGAGCGTCGAATGATCGCCGCCGCGCCCTTTCGCGATGTCGTGGAAGAGCGCCGCGAGATAGAGGACTTCCTTGCGCTCGAAGTCGGCGATCAACCGCGAGCACAGCGGATATTCGTGCGCGTGCTGCGCCTCGGTGAAGCGGCGCAAATTGCGAATCACCATCAGGATGTGCTCGTCCACGGTGTAGACGTGGAAGAGGTCGTGCTGCATGCGCCCGACGATCGCGCCGAACGCGGGCAGGTAACGGCCGAGGATCCCGTAGAGATTCATCCGCCGCAGCTCGTGGGTGAGGCCGCGCGGCTCGCGGAACAGCGCGATGAAGCGCGCGCGGTTGCCGGCGTCGCGTCGGAATGCCGCGTCGACGCGGTGGCGGCTGCGCCATAGCGCGCGCAGCGTCCGCGCGGTCATGCCCTTGAGCTCGGGGTGCCGCTGCAGCATCAGGAACGCGTCGAGCATGGCGGACGGCGTCTTGTCGAACAGCGTCTCGTCGCCGAGGTCGAGCAGCTCGTCGACGCGCGACCATGTTGCGTCGATCGGCACCGGCGCGGTGGCGGCCGGGTACAGGCTCGCGTGCAGGTTCTGCAGCAGCACCGTGTTGACCTGCTGTACGAGCTTCGCCGCGCGGTAGTACCGTTGCATCAGCTGCTCGCTCGCCCGCCTCGCCGGCGTGTCGACGAAGCCGAGCTCACGCGCGAGCGCCGACTGCAGGTCGAAGACCAGCCGGTCCTCGCGCCGCCCGGCGAGGTAGTGCAGGCGAATGCGCAGGTCGGCGATCCGCCGTTCCTGGCGCGCGATCGCCCGCGCTTCTGCGATCGTCATCAGGCCGTTGCGGGCGAGCTCGGTCCACGAGCGCCCGCGCCGCGCCGCGCGCGCGATCCAGATCACCGTCTGCAGGTCGCGCAGGCCGCCGGGGCTCTCCTTGACGTTCGGCTCGAGGTTGTTTGCGGCGTCGTGGTATCTGAGATGCCGCTGCTGCTGCTCGAGCGCCTTGGCGTCGTAGAACACGCGCACGTCGAGCGTCGCATCGAGCATCGCGGCGAAGGCGCGATGGAGCACGCGCGAGCCGGCGAGCGGCCGCTGCTCGAGCAGGCTCGTCGCAACGGTCGCGTCGGCGCGCATCTCCTGCGCACATTCGTCGACGGTGCGCACCGCGTGCGCGACCTCGACGCCCGCATCCCACAACGACGCGAGCAGCCGCTCGATCGCGTGCGCGCACGCGGCGTCCGCGCCGTCGCGCAACAGAATCAGCAGATCGACGTCGGAATGCGGGAAGAGCTGACCCCGCCCGTACCCGCCGACGGCGACGAGCGCCGCCGATGCAGGCGGTCGCGCACGCGCCCACGCGTCGCCGACGATCGAATCGGTCAGTCGCGCGAGGCCGCGCAGGAGCCGCATCGGGTCCGGCCGCGCGACGAACGCATCGCGCAACGCGCGCCGGCCGTTTGCGAGCGTGTCACGCCACGCTGCGACGTACTGGCGGCTTTCGCCGCCGAGCCTGTCGGGTGCCTCGACGGTGATGCTCGCCATGCGCGGTCGGCCGCGGTCGCCTACTGCGGGGGCGGCGGTGGCGGCGTGCCCGCCGACTGCGTCAGTATCTCGTAGCCGTCGGGCGTGACGAGCACCGTGTGCTCCCACTGCGCGGACAGCGAATGATCGGCCGTGACGATGGTCCAGCCATCGGCAAGACCGCGGATCTGCGGGCGGCCTGCGTTGATCATCGGCTCGATCGTGAAGATCATGCCGGGCTGCAGCTTGAGTCCGGTGCCCGGGCGCCCGTAATGGAGTACCTGCGGGTCTTCGTGAAAGCGGTTGCCGATGCCGTGGCCGCAGAACTCGCGCACCACCGAGAAGCCGTGACCCTCGGCGAAGCGTTGAATCGCCGAGCCGATGTCCCCGAGATGCGCGCCGGCGCGAACGACGCGAATGCCGCGCCACATCGCCTCGTACGTGATCTCGACGAGCCGTCGCGCCTGGATCGACGGCTTGCCGATGAAGAACATCCGGCTCGTGTCGCCGTGATAGCCGTCCTTGATGACGGTGACGTCGATGTTGAGGATGTCGCCGTCCTTGAGCTTCTTCTCGCCAGGAATGCCGTGGCAGACGACGTGATTGACCGACGTGCACAGCGACGCCGGGTACGGCGTGTGTCCGGGCGGTGCGTAATTGAGCGTCGCGGGCACCGTCTGCTGCACGTTGACCATGTAGTCGTGCGCGGCGCGGTCGATCTCCTTGGTGGTCACGCCGGCCTTGACCATCGGGGTCAGGTGATCGAGCAGTTCGGCCGCGAGCCGGCCCGCCACGCGCATGCCCTCGATGTCCGCTTCCGTCTTGATCTCGACCGACATGATCAGCGTTCGTCGCCGACCGGGGCGCGGGTCGTCATGCGCGAAGCAGCTCGTTGATGCCGGTTTTCGCGCGGGTCTTCGCGTCGACCTTCTTGACGATGACGGCGCAGTAGAGCGAATGGCTACCGTCGGCGGCGGGCAGGCTGCCGGCGACGACGACCGATCCGGCCGGAACGCGGCCGTAGCTCACCGTTTTGCTCGCGCGATCGAGGATCTTCGTGCTTTGCCCGAGGAAGACGCCCATGCCCAGTACCGAGTTCTCTTCGACGATCACGCCCTCGACGACTTCCGAGCGCGCACCGATGAAGCAGTTGTCCTCGATGATGGTGGGGTTGGCCTGCAGCGGTTCGAGCACACCGCCGATGCCGACCCCGCCCGACAGGTGGACGTTGCGGCCGATCTGCGCACACGAGCCGACCGTCGCCCAGGTGTCGACCATCGTGCCCTCGTCGACGTACGCGCCGATGTTGACGTAGCAAGGCATCAGCACGACGTTGCGGGCGACGAACGCGCCGCGGCGCGCAACGGCGGGCGGCACGACGCGGACGCCCGCTTCGGCAAACGTCGTCGCGTCGTAGGCCGCGAACTTCGTCGGCACCTTGTCGTAGAACCGGAACGGCGCCTCGCGGCCCGCAAGCCCGATCGGCGCATTGTCTGCGAGTCGGAACGACAAGAGCACGGCCTTCTTGATCCACTGGTGCGTGACCCAGGCACCATCGATCTTTTCCGCGACCCGCAGCTGACCGCGATCGAGCGCGTCGACGACGCGCGAGACGGCATCCCGCACGTCTTGCGGCGCACGAGTGGGCGCGAGGTTGGCGCGCGCTTCCCACGCCCCGTCGATCGTTGCCTGCAACGCGTCCATGCCAATCGTCCAAAAGGACGAAATTTTACACGCCGATCGCCGCCTTGATCTTGTCGCGCGTGAGCGGAACGTCGCGAAGGCGCACGTCGCTCGCGTGTGCGATCGCATTCGCGATCGCGGCGCCGGCCGGACCTTGCGCCGCCTCGCCGGTGCCGAGGAACGGCTCGCCGGGGCGGTCGATGACATCGACGTCGATGCGGTCCGGAATGTCCGCGAAGCGCGCGATCGGATAGGTCGCCCAGTCGACGCTGGTGACGCGCGACGCGTCGAAGCGCACCGCCTCGAACAGCGTCCAGCTCGTCGACTGCACGATTGCGCCCTCGATCTGATTGCGGATCCCGTCGGGATCGACCGCCTGCCCGCTGTCGACGGCAGCGGCCGCGCGCACGACGCGCGCACGGCCGGTCTCGTGGTCGAGCGCGACTTCCACCGCGACCGCGCAATACGCGGCAAGGTTCTTGTAACGCGCGAACGCGAACCCGCGTCCGTGACCCCGTCGGGGCGCGAATCCTTCCCACCCGAAACGGGTGGCGGCCGCGCTGACGACGTCGCGCGCGCGCCGATCGGCGAGGTGGCGCAGGCGAAAGGCGACCGGATCGGTGCCTGCCGCGCGTGCAAGCTCGTCCATGAAGCTTTCGATCGCGAACACGTTGACGTACGCGCCGAGCGAGCGCAGCGCCGAGATGCGCAGCGGCATTTCCGGGACGAAGTGATGGACGACGTGCAGCGCGGGGACCGTGTAGATCGGGATCGCATTGCGGTCGCCGCCGCCCTCGGGCAACGGGATCGGCTTCGGCACGGGCTGCCTGAACGGTTGATCCACGTACCAAGCGGGCATCAGGTTGCCGGCGCCGCCGGGCCGCGTGCTGTGCGTTCCGCTCCAGCCCTCGGCGCTCCATTCGACGATGTTGCCGCTCGCATCGATACCGGCCCGGTGCTTCGCCACCATCGCGGATCCGTAGGGCTCGAATGCGTGCTCCTGCTCGCGCATCCACTGCAGACGAATCGGGCGCCCGGGCACAGCGCGTGCGAAAAGCGCGGCGTACGCGGCCGCGTCGTCGGCGGCGTTGTGTCCATAGCAACCGGCACCTTCGACGTGGACGCATTGCACGCGTGCCGGCGGCATTCTCAGCATCTCGGCGATCGCCGCACGCAGCGGGTAGACGCCCTGGCTGTGCGTCCACACCGTCAGCGTGCCCTTGTCGAGCAACGCGATCGCGCACGAGGGTCCGATCGAGCCGTGCATCTGGTAGGCGCGCGTGTACGTGGCTTCGATCGTGCGCGCGGCGGCGATGATGCCTCCACCGCTCCGATCGGCGGCAACGATCTCCTGCGATGGCATGGCCTGCAGCCTCGCGAAGACGTCGCCTTGCGGCAGCGTCGTGCTCGTCGCCCAGCGAGCAGCGCTCGCGAGCGCGCGCATCGCCCGGATCGCCTCGAACTCGTGCGTCGCGATGACGCCGAGGACGCTGCCGTCGCGAAACACTTCGACCACACCCGGCATCCGGCCCACGCCGCCGACCGGGGCGTCGACGAGCCGCGCGCGATAGGATGGCGGACATACGACGCGGGCGTGCAGCATGCCGGGCAGGCGCAGGTCCTGAACGTACGCGACGCCGCCGGTGACCTTCGCCGGTATGTCGACGCGCGGCAGCCCCTTCCCGACATGCCGATACGTCGACGGATCCTTGAGCGGCGACACCGGCGTCGCCTTGACCTCGGCATAGCCGTCTGCCGCGAGCTCGCCGAATGCGACGCGACGGCCGTCGGAGGCGACGACCGCGCCGTTCTCGGCCCGCAGCGCATCGACCGGCGCCCCAAGCCTCGTCGCCGCGCGCGCGAGCAGAAGCTCGCGCACCTGCGCCGCGGCGTTGCGGATCGCCGTGCCGCTATCCTGCATCGAATGGCTGCCGGCGGTATAAGCCTCGTCCGGGCTACGGCGCGTATCGGCGGTCACGAGCGCAATCGACGCCGGCGCGACGACGAGCTCCTCGGCGGCGAGCGCGATCAGCGCCGTCCGGATGCCTTGCCCGAGCTCCGCCTTGCCCGTGAAGACCGTCACGCTGCCGTCGGCTCCGACGCGTATCCACGCGTCGAGCAGCGGCGTCTTGTCGAGGCTGCCGGGCAGCCGCTGCGCCTGCTGGCCCGGCGCATCGAACGACGCAAGCGAGAACGTGACGACGAGCGCGCCTGCGCGCGCGAGAAACGCGCGCCGTGGCAGACGTTGCGGCGCGGGTTTCATGTCGCGTGCGTGCGCGCGGACTTCGCGACGCTTCCCGATCGTGTCGCCTGTTGCGCGACGCGGCGAATGGCGCGGAGGATCCGCACGTGCGTACCGCATCGGCAAAGGTTCGGCGCCATGTGGCGGCGGATCTCGGCATCGGTCGGCGTGGGGTTCGCGTCGAGCAGCGCCTGCGCGCGCATGATCATGCCGGCAATGCAGTACCCGCACTGCGCGGCCTGCTCGTCGATGAAGGCGCGCTGCAGCGGCGATGGACGCTCCGCCGTGCCGAGGCCTTCGATGGTGCGGATGGCGCGCCCGGCGAGCACCGAGATCGGCGTCACGCACGAGAAGATCGCCTGGCCGTCGACGATCACCGTGCACGCGCCGCATTGGCCGAGGCCGCAGCCGAATTTCGCGCCGTTCAGCGCGAGCTGATCGCGGAGCACGTAGAGCAGCGGCGTATCGCCGTCGGCGTCCACGAGGCGCCGGGTGCCGTTGACCGCAAGCTCGATCATGGCGCGTCCTCCTTTTCGA
Organism: Casimicrobiaceae bacterium; assembly: GCA_035455705.1. Lineage (GTDB taxonomy): Bacteria > Pseudomonadota > Gammaproteobacteria > Burkholderiales > Casimicrobiaceae > VBCG01. Next base: position 30,702 of record DATIEN010000067.1, read on the forward strand.
TGTCCGCAAGCGTCGCCGCGACGTCCGTCCAGCGCGGGCCGTCGCTGAAGCGCGCGCGCATGTATTCGACGACCGCAACGACCTGGCGGTCGGTGAGGGCACCGGCAAAGCCCGGCATGATCGCGCCGGATTCGCCGGGCTTCGGCTGCAGCCCCTCGAGCACGACGTGCAGCGCGTTGCGCGGCGCCGACGCGTTGACACTCGTCGCAACGGCGAGCGGGACCGGCTTCGGATCCGGCGGGCCGACGCCTGCGAAATGACAGCTCGCGCAGGCGCCGGCGAAGATGATCGCGCCGGCATCCTCGTCTTGCGCGGTTCGCGGACCGGTTTCGGGTGCGCGGTCCGGCGCATGCCCCGCGACCGGATCGAACTCGCGCTGCGCGGCGGTCGTCATCGCCATCTCGGCCGATAGGGCGCGCGTGCGCTGCGGCAGGCTCGTCAGATACGCGACGATGGCGCGCACGTCGGACTCGGGGACGCTGGCGAGGCCGTCGACGACGGGCGCCATCGGGCCCGCCGCGATACCGTGCGCGCCGTCGAACCCCTCGCGCAGGTAGCGGTAAAGCCGCTCGGCGCTCCATTCGACCGGTGCCGGCGATGCCGCGAGCAGGCCCGGCGCCTCCCAGCCTTCCGCCTCACCGCCTTCAAGGCGCGCGTCCTTCCGCTCGGCGCCTGCCGCGTTGCGCGGCGTATGGCAGGCGCCGCAATGCGCCAGGCCTTCGACGAGGTACGCGCCCCGATTCCATTGCGCCGATTGCGCGGGATCGGGCGCGAATCGGCGGTCGTCGAGGAAAAGCGCGTTCCACGCGGCGAGGAGCGGGCGCACGTTCGCCGGGAAGCGCACGCGGTTCGCCGGCGCTCGCGCCTTGACCGGCGAACGCGTCATCGCGAACGCGTAGAGCGCGTCAACGTCGTCGTCGGTGACGCGCGTGAAGTGATCGTACGGAAAGACCGGGTAGAGTCGATGCCCGTCGCGGGCGATGCCTTCACGAAGGGCGCGGCGGAAGTCCTCGCGCGTATAGGCCCCGATGCCCGTCTCTTCGTCGGGCGTGATGTTGGTCGAATGGATCGTGCCGAACGGCGTCGGCAGCGGACGTCCTCCGGCGAAGGCCGCTCCATTTTCCGTGGTGTGACACTCGCGACAGTCGCCGATCGCCGACAGTTGTGCGCCTTTCGCGATCTCCGCGGCCTCGAATGGCGGCTTCGCCGGCGTTTCGGCTGTCGTCGCGGGCGCTTGCGCGCAGCCGAGCAGGACGAGGGCAAACAGCGCGGAGATCGACAGCCGGTGCGCGGGGCACGCAGTCATGCGCTTGAGACATGGACCGCCGGCGCATGTTCAGCGCACCCGCCTGCCGTGCGCGAGTCACATCGTCTTGAAGCGGTGTGCAAACGTGCGCGACACCGTGAGGCGCTCCGGTCGCGACTTGAGCGTGATCACCGGCTGGTCACGGAAATCGCGCTCGATCCGCGCGATGGCGTTCAGGTTGACGATCGTCGCGCGATGGATCTGCCAGAACGCCTCCTGGTCGAGCTCGTCGTAGAGATCCTTGATCGGCTTGCGGATCAGCGCCTCGGCATCGCGCGTCACGACCTTCGTGTACTTGTCCTCGGCGCGGAAGTAAACGACGTCGGCGACGGGAATCATCTGCATCACGTTGCCGAGCGACGCGCGAATCCACTTGAGCGGTGCGGCGGACTCGTCGCGCTCGGCGAGCCTGCGCAGCAGTGCCGCGAGATCGAGCGGCGGGAGCGCAAGCCGCTCCTTCACCCGCGAGACGACCTTCGCGATCCGCTGCGCGGTCACCGGCTTCAGCACGTAGTCGACGGCGCCCTCGTCGAACGCCGCGATCGCGTACTCGTCGTAGGCGGTGACGAAGACGACGTGACAGCGGCCCGCAAGCGCCTGCGCGACCTCGATGCCGGATTTGCGCGGCATGCGGATGTCGAGGAAGACGACGTCGGGGACGCGATCGTGGACGAACGCAAGGGCCTGCTCGCCGTTCTCGGCCTCGATGATCTCGGTCAGCTCGGGCCACGCCTCCACGAGCCGCGCCTTCAATTGCGCGCGCAGCAGCGGCTCGTCCTCGGCAATCAGCGCTCTTGCCACCGCATCGTCCTATGCGGCTTGCGCGCGTTCGTACGGAAGGGTGAGCATGGCGCGCATGCCGCGCGGTGAGACCGGCTCCAGGGTGAATCGGGCCTTCCCGCCATAGAGCGCGGCGAGGCGTTCGCGCACGTTCGAGAGCCCCACGCCTTGTCCCGCTTTGGCGGCGGCTGGCGTGCCGGACCCGGTGTCGAGGACGGTGACGACGATCGACTCGCCGCTTCGCGCGGCGCAGAGCGCGATCGCCCCGCCGTCGGCCGAAGGCTCGATGCCGTGCTTGATCGCGTTCTCCACGAGCGAGATGACGAGGTTCGGCGGGAATGGATGATCGCGCAGTTCGTCGGCGACGTCGATCGTGAAGCGGAGGCGGGGACCGAGCCGCATCTCGAGGATGTTGAGGTAGGCCGCCGCGAGCGACATCTCCCGCGCGAGCGTCGACGAGCGCGCGCGAAGCTGCGGCAGCGCCGCGCGCAGGTACTCGATCAGGTGACCGAGCATGCGGCCCGCGGCGGGAGGATCGGTTTCCGTCAGGTACTGCACCGACGCGAGGGTGTTGAAGAGGAAATGCGGTTCGACTTGCGCCTGCATCAGCTTGAGCTCGGCCTCGACGGCCTGCTTGGAGAGCAGATGGCGCTCGGCGTCGGCCTTGTGCAAAGCTGCGGCCGTACGCGCCTCGCGGCGCTTGATGTAGAACATCGAGCTGATCGAGAAGCCGATCAGGAACGCCGCGACCACGTTGAAGACGAATGACATCGGCTCCGCCCGCATGTGCTCGAGCGAATAGCGCTTGGCCACGATCACCAGCGCGAGACCGATCAGGGAGCCGACGAGATTGGCGATCGCGAGACGCTGGAGCGGCCGGGCGTGATCCCAGGGTGCGGCTGCGTTCACGCAATACGCGATCGCGAGACCCGTGAGCTGCGTCGTGACGAACGGTTGCCAGAACGAGCGCACGTCGCGCTCGCCGGTCCACAACAGGAGTGCGACGCCCGTGTTGATCGCAACGAGCAGCAGCAGCGTCGTCCAGTTGAAGCGGAAGCCCTTGCGCAGCGACGAGGCTGCGCCGGGAAGCGCCACGGTGGTCATCCCGGCATTCTAGAGAGGCGTCGCGCATGCGCCCGCGTCGGCGACAAAACCGCTCGGCGCGCGACGAAGCGCCGGCGTTGCCGACGAAGCGGCCGCCTCGCCGCGTGCATCGCCTCTGCGCGGGTCAGCGCATCTGCTGGCCGCTCGTCGTTCCGGTTACTGCCCTTCTCGCGCACGCAACGATTCGCTCGATGCCCTCGGCGCACTGATCCGCCGCGGCGACGAGTGCGATCCGGATCCGGCCTGCACCGGGGTTCTCTCCGTCCGCCTCGCGGCCGAGCAGGCTCCCGGGCAGCACGGCGACGTTCTCCTCCTCGAGCAGGCGCAGCGCGAAGCGGACATCGTCGCCCGGCGTCTGCGCCCACAGATAGAACGCGGCCTCCGGCATCGCGCACGGGAGCGCTGCCGCGACGCGCGGAGCGAGCACGTGGAACTTGGCCGCGTATTGCGCGCGGTTCTCGATGACGTGCGCTTCGTCGCGCCACGCCGCGATGCTCGCTTCGGCGACGGCACCCGACATCGCGGAGCCGTGATACGTCCGATAGGTGAGGAACGCGTTGACGAGCGCGCGGTCGCCCGCGACATATCCTGAACGCAGGCCCGGCGCGTTCGACCGTTTCGACAGGCTTCCGAACACGACGAGCCGCGGAAAACCGTCGCGGCCTTCCGCCTGTGCCGCCGCGAGCGCACCGAGCGGCGGTTTCGCCTCGTCGAAATGGATTTCCGAATAGCACTCGTCCGAGGCGATGACGAAGCCGTAGCGATCGGAAAGCGCGAAGAGCGCACGCCATTCGTCGTGCGAGATCACGCGTCCGGTCGGGTTGTCGGGCGAGCAGACGTAGAGCAGTTGCGTACGCGCCCAGACGTCGTGCGGCACGCGCTCGAAGCGGTGCGCGAAGCCTGCCTGCGCGTCGGCGTTCACGCAGTGAATGGACGCTCCCGCGAGCAGCGCCGCGCCCTCGTAGATCTGGTAGAACGGGTTCGGCACGACGACCGTCGCGCCGACACGACTGCCGTCGATCACCGTCTGCCCGAATGCGAAGAGCGCCTCGCGGCTGCCGAGGACCGGCAGCACCTGCGTGCCGGGATCGAGCGTGGGCAGACCGTGGCGGCGGCAGAGCCACTGGGCGATCGCCTCGCGCAGCGCCGGCGGTCCTGCCGTCATGGGATAATTCGCGAGCCCGGCGCGTGCCGCACGACCCAGCGCCTCGATGATGAAAGGCGGCGTCGGATGCCGCGGCTCGCCGATCGACAGATTGATCGCGCGCTTGGCGGGATTGGCTGGCACGCCGGACGCGAGCGCGCGCAGACGCTCGAACGGATACGGCTGCAATCGGCGCAGCAGGGGATTCATGCGGGAGAGACTTCGGGGCGCAAGCGAGCGCGATTATAGCGAGCGGGGCGCTTCTCACGAACGACGATGAGGTTGCTCGCGCCGCTCGCCACGTTCGCTGCCGGTTGCGCCCTCGCGCTGGTCGTCGCGTACTGGGGTTGGCAGATCGTCGCGCCGGCACCGCTGCACGTCGCCGCGCGCGCGCCGGCCGATCCGGTGACGGCGATCCTCGCGTCCGATCTCTTCGGCGCAAACTCGCCGACCACGGACCCGGCCGACCCGCAGTCGACGCTGCCGGCCGACGCGCGCCTGCTAGGCGTCATCGCCGAGCCGTCGCAGCACGGCTACGCGCTGTTCCGGCTGCCGGGCGGGGTCAAGCTCGTGACGCAGGGACAGGACGTCGTTCCCGGCGTGGCGCTGGTTTCGATCGAGCCGCTTGCCGTGACGATTCGCGAACGGGGCCGCGAGCGCCGCCTGGCGCTCGCGCCGGACCGCGCGGGTGCACCGGCGAGCGGATCGCAGCCGCTTGCCAAGACGACGCTCGCCGCACCGCGCACGACGCCGCGAAATGCCACGTGCGCGCCGCCGGCCGGATTCGCCGGCAACGTCGTTAAGCTCAACGCCGAACTGCTCGGCGGCTTGTCCGCCGACGAAGGACCGTGGCGCACGCTTCTCGCGCCGGCGGGTGATTCGCTCGTCGTCCGCGAAGACGGGGGCTTCGCTGCCATGCTCGGGCTCCGCGCTGGCGACCGGATCCTGCAGGCGAACGGCATCGCGCTCCGTGTGCCCGACGACGTAGCCTCCGCGATCGTGCGCCCGCTCGCCGCAAACCAGGGCGTTCGGGTGGTGGGCTCCCGCGGGGGGACACGACACGAGCTTTGGCTGGCGAACGTTGCCTGCGCCGGCTGAGTTCATCTGCTGCCGGCAGCCGATGAATGGTTGCTGACGCCTATCCGGTTCCGTGTGATGTTGCGTCCCCTCAAAAAAGAGCAGGAAGGAGCATGGACGGCAACCACGAAAAGCCGATGCCACCGGGCCGGCGTGACGACGAAAAGCCTTCCCAACCCACGCGCCGCGATTTCCTGACCTCGACGGCCGACACGATCGGCGCGCTGGGCCTTCCCGCCATCGCCGACGCCGGCGTGCAGACGAAGGCCGCCAAGGGTAACCGGCCCAACTTCCTGTTCCTGATGGCCGACGAGATGCGCCATCCGCCGGTCTACGAGTCGGATGAGCTCAAGACATTTCGCGCCACGTATCGCAAGACGCAGAACGCGCTTCGCGCGACAGGCGTCGAGTTCCAGCGCCACTGCAGTTCGCGCAGCAGCAGGGGACGTTCGCGCAACTGCTCGCGCAACAGCGCGCCCAGAAGCGCCTGGTGCCGATCAGCGGGACGGTGCCGGGCGAGCCCTGAGAGGGCTTCGCGCGACGCTCGCGAAGCGCAACAAACGCGCCTCGCTTGTGTTCAGCGCCCGACGCGCGTCGGCAGCCAGTCGAGGAGCGCGAGCGGACGGTCGATCCAGCCCGTCGCCGGCCAGTCGTCGGCGCATGCGTGCTCGCCGAGATAGCCGTACTCGGCGACGATCGTCGCCATCCCCGCCGCATTGCCGGCCGTGACGTCGCGCAGGTCGTCGCCCACGTAGACGCACGCTTCGGGCGCCACGCGCAGCAGCGCTGCCGCGTGCAACAGCGGAGCCGGGTGCGGTTTCGGGTGCGCGGTGGTGTCACCCGACACGATCGCACCGGCTCGGCGATCGAGGCCGAGCGCCGCCGCGACGCGTTGCGTGAAGCGCGTCGCCTTGTTGGTGACGATACCGAACGCGAGTCCGCGCTCGTCGAGCCCGTCGATCAGTTCCGCGACGCCGTCGAAAAGCCGCGTGGTGCGGTCGAGCGCCGCCATGTAGTACTCGAGGAACGTGTCGCGCAACGACGGATAGTCGGCATCGGTCGGTGTCACCCCCATGCCCGCGCCGAGCAGGCCGCGTGCCCCCGCCGACGCGTGCGGGCGGAGCACGTCGACGTGCACGGGATCGAGTCCGCGCTCGGCGCGCATCCGGTTCACCGCGGCCGCGAGGTCGCCGGCCGAGTCGGCGAGCGTGCCGTCGAGATCGAAAAGTACCGCGGACACCGGCAGCATGCGTGCCGACGGGCGCACGCGAGCGTCATACGCCACGGGTGTGCGTCCGCGAGAACGCGGCGAGATAGTTGACCGACGTGTCGTCGGTCAAGCGGTAGGTTCGCGTGAGCGGGTTGTACGTCATGCCCGTCATCGCGATCAGATCGAGCCGCGCGCGGCGGCCGAACGCGGCGAGCTCGGAAGGCCGAAGGAAGCGCGCCCAGTCGTGCGTGCCGCGCGGCAGCAGCCTCAGCACGTATTCGGCACCGAGGATCGCCTGCGCGTACGACTTCGGGTTGCGGTTGATCGTCGAGAAGACGACGATGCCGCCCGGTCGTGCGAGGGCGCTGCATGCCGCAACCGTCGACGCGGGCTCGGGCACGTGCTCGAGGAGCTCGAGACAGGTGACGACATCGAACGCCGCGGGCATCTCGAGCGCGAGCGTCTCGGCGGCGACCCGGCGGTAATCGGCGTTCGTTCCCGACTCGTACTGATGCAGCCGCGCGACGGCGATTGCCTTCTCCGACAGGTCGATGCCGGTTACGTCGGCACCGCGTTGCGCAAGGGCTTCGGCGAAGATGCCGCCGCCGCATCCGACGTCGGCGACGCGCTTGCCGCTCATGCCGTTTGCGATTCGCTCGACCCATCCGACGCGCAGCGGATTGATGTCGTGCAGCGGCTTGAACTCGCTCTGCGGATCCCACCACCGATGCGCGAGCGCCGAGAACTTCGCGAGCTCCGCCGGATCGGCGTTGCCGGTCTCGGGGCGTTCGCTGGTGAGATCGTGTGCAGGCATCGGTCCAGGTCAGGCGAGTCGCGTCTGCCACATTCGCGTGCGACTCACGAGCGCGCCCGCATCGATGCGCGTGAGCCGGCGATCGTCGAGGACGCGCTCGCCGGCGATCCACACGTCGGTGACATGCTCGCGTCCCGCGGCGTTGACGAGTTGCGAAACCGGATCGTACAACGGCAGCGTTTCGATATCGCCCAGACGGATCGCGGCGACGTCGGCCTCCTTGCCGGGAACGAGCGATCCGATCCGCTCGTCGAGGCCGAGCGCGAGCGCACCGTTCAACGTGGCCATGCGCAGCAGGGTCGCGGCAGCAAGCGACGCCGCATCGCCGGTCGTCACCTTCGACAGCAGACTCGCGAGCCGCATTTCGTCGAGCACGTCGAGCCGGTTGTTGGACGCGGCGCCGTCGGTGCCGAGCGCGACGTTGATGCCTCGTGCAACCAGTGCCGCGGCCGGAGCGGCACCGCTTGCGAGCTTCATGTTCGAGCCCGGGCAGTGCACGACGTGGCAGCGGTGCGCGGCGAGAATGTCGATGTCGCGCGCGTCGAGGTGCACGCCGTGGATCGCGACGAACGTCGGTCCGGTTGCTCCCAGCCTGTCGAGCCTTGCGAGGGGGGTCTCGTGCGTTTCCGCGCGAGCCTCGTCGACCTCTCGCGCGGTTTCCGCGACGTGTGTCTGCACCACGAGGTCGAGCTGGCGGGCATAGACGACGATCGCTTTCCAGGTGTCGTCACCAACGGTGTAGGGCGCGTGCGGTGCGAGCGAGAACACGAGACGCGGCGAATCCTTGTACGCGTCGCGCGCGGCGAGCCCCCGCTGCAGATAGCCGGCGGCGTCGGCCGCATACGGCGTGGGGAAATCGAGGATCGGCATCCCGATCATCGCGCGCATTCCCGCCTGCTCGTACGCGTGCGCGGCGGCATCCGGATAGAAATACATGTCGTTGCAGCAGGTGATGCCGGCGCGCAGCATCTCGGCCGCCGCGAGGAGCGTGCCGTCGTGGACGAAGTCGGGCGCGACGAAGCGCGCTTCGCGCGGCCAGATGTGCTCCTCGAGCCATGCCTTGAGCGGCACGTCGTCGGCGACGCCGCGCAGGAGCGTCATCGCCGCGTGCGTGTGCGCGTTGACGAGGCCCGGGATCAGCGCGTGCTCGAAGAGGCTCACCTGCTCGCCCGCCGCGTACTCGGCATCGGCCTGCGCGAACGGCACGAGCGCGACGATGCGGCCGGCATCGACGACGAGCGCATGGTCGGCTAGGACGCCGGCGGGCTCGACAGGGATCACGAAGCGCGCATCGATGCGCAGATCGACGGCGCGCGGCTCGCGCGGGGGCATGCGGCGAGTGTAGCAGCCGGTGCACCCGGTCACGACGCCGATGCCGGAACCTTTGCTACATCGGATCCTGGATTGCGGCGGCATTGCCGCTCGCGCTCGCCGCGGCCACCGAGCCGGGCTGGAGCATGGCGATCTGGACGGCGGTGCTCTATGCCGGCGTCGAGCTCACGCTGAGCCAGGTGATCTTCGTTCGCTCGCGGCCTATTACGACG
>DATIEN010000068.1:0-5155 GCA_035455705.1 Casimicrobiaceae bacterium
AGGTTCGACAGGTACATCTCGGTGGTGAGGCGGCCGATGTCGTTCGCGCGATAGATGCCGTGGATGCTGTCGCAAAGGTCGCGCAGGCCGATCTTCTCGTAGCGCGGATGCACCTGCACGAACTCGGGCAGCACGCGCCACAGCGGCTGGTTCGCGTCGTAGTCCGATTTGAACTGCTGCAGCGCGGTGACGAGCGTGTTCCAGCGGCCTTTCGTGATGCCGATCGTGAACATGATGAAGAACGAGTAGAGCCCCGTCTTCTCGACGATCACGCCGTGCTCGGCGAGATACTTGGTCACGATCGCCGCGGGGATGCCCTGCTCGGCGAAATCGCCGGACACGTCGAGGCCCGGCGTGAGCACGGTCGCCTTGATCGGATCGAGCATGTTGAAGCCCGGCGCGATGTCGCCGAAGCCGTGCCACTTGTCGCCGGCGCGGATCATCCAGTCCTCGCGATCGCCGATCCCTTCCTCGGCCAGCGTATCCGGGCCCCAGACCTTGAACCACCACGAATCGCCGTACTCGGAGTCGACCTTGCGCATCGCGCGGCGGAAGTCGAGCGCCTCCATGATCGATTCCTCGACGAGCGCCGTGCCGCCCGGCGGCTCCATCATCGCCGCGGCGACGTCGCACGAGGCGATGATCGCGTACTGCGGCGACGTCGACGTGTGCATCAGGTACGCCTCGTTGAAGCGGTAGCGGTCGAGCTGCCGCGTCTCGCTGTACTGAACGAGGATCTGCGATGCCTGCGACAGCGCGGCGAGCAGCTTGTGCGTCGACTGCGTCGAGAAGATCAGCGCGTCCTTCGACCGCGGCCGGTCCTTGCCGATCGCGTGCATGCCGCGGTAGAAGTCGTGAAACGCCGCGTGCGGCAGCCACGCCTCGTCGAAGTGCAGCGTGTCGATCTTGGTCGACAGGAGCTCCTTGATCGTGTCGGCGTTGTAGAGCACGCCGTCGTAGGTGCTCTGCGTGAGCGTCAGAATCCGCGGCTTCGTCTTCACCTGCCGCGCGAACGGGTGCGCGCGGATCTTCTTCTCGATGTTCTCCCAACGGAAGTCGTCCATCGGGATCGGCCCGATCACGCCCATGTGGTTGCGCGTCGGCGTCAGGAACACCGGGACCGCGCCGGTCATCGTGATCGCGTGGAGCACCGACTTGTGGCAGTTGCGGTCGACGACGACGACGTCGCCCGGCGCGACCGTCGCATGCCACACCATCTTGTTCGACGTTGACGTGCCGTTGGTGACGAAGAAGAGCTCGTCCGTGTTGAAGATCCGCGCGGCGTTGCGCTCGGAAGCGGCGACGGGACCGGAATGGTCGAGGAGCTGCCCGAGCTCGTCGACCGAGTTGCAGACGTCGGCGCGCAGCAGGTTCTCGCCGAAGAACTGGTGGAACATCTGGCCCACCGGGCTCTTCAGGAACGCGACGCCGCCGGAATGACCCGGGCAATGCCACGAGTACGAGCCGTCGTTCGCATAGTGGACGAGCGCCCGGAAGAACGGCGGCGCCAGCGTGTCGAGGTACGCCCGCGCCTCGCGCAGGATGTAGCGCGCGACGAACTCGGGCGTGTCCTCGTTCATGTGGATGAAGCCGTTCAGGTGCCGCAGGATGTCGTTCGGGATGTGGCGCGACGTCCGCGTCTCGCCGAACAGGAACACCGGGATCTCGGTGTTGCGGAAGCGGATCTCGTCGACGAACGAGCGAAGCTGCGCGAGCGCGTCCTGCGTCTGCTCGGGCGACGCGGTGAACTCCTCGTCGTCGATCGACAGGATGAACGCCGACGCGCGGCTCTGCTGCTGCGCGAGCCTTGAAACGTCGCTGTAGCTCGTGACGCCGAGCACGTCGGAGCCCTCGTCCTCGAGCGCCTTTCCGAGCGCGCGGATGCCGAGGCCGCTCGCGTTCTCCGAGCGGTAGTCCTCGTCGATGATGACGACCGGAAAGCGGAATTTCATTCGGATTCTCCAGCGCGCCGTTGCCGGCGCGCGAACGGGGGGACAGACGCGAATAGACCGATGGCCACGTCAAAGTTCCGGTGCGACTCTCATCAGACGATGCCGCGCTCCGGGTAGGGGTCGTTCGATGCGATGCGGCGGTAGCCGAGTCGCGTCAAGTCGATCGTCTCGAAGCGTCCCCGGACGATGAGCTCCGCGATACCGCGTCCGGCGGCCGGCGCATGCATCATGCCGTGGCCGGAGAAGCCGGCGACGACGTGGAAGTTGTCGAGGCGGCCCGCGAAGTTGCCGATCACCGGGTTGCCGTCGAGCTCGTTCTGCTCGTAGAGACCCGACCACGTCCGCTTCACTCGGCAGGCCTCGAACGCCGGGAAGCGGTGGGCGAGCGCCGGCCACACCATGCGCTCGAAATAGCCGTGGTCGACGTCGAAGTCGTAGCCACGCCGAGCGTTCGAGTCGACGAGGCCCCCCGAATAGCCGCGACCCTCCGGGCGGAACGCCAGCCGTGCCATGTCCTTGACGTAGGGCAGCGCCTCGATGGCGTTCGGCGTCTCGAAGTAGTGCTCGAAGCGGCGCAGCGGCTCGACGGGCAGCGGCATGCCGACCATCGCCGCGATCTGCTTCGCCCACGGACCGGCCGCATTGACGACGTGGCTGGCGGCGAGCGCGGACCCCGAGGCGAGACGTACACCCCGCACGGCGCTCGCATCGTGCTCGATGCCGACCACGCGGTCGGCGACATACTCGACGCCGAGCGACCGCGCCTTGCGGCGCAGCCCCTGCAGCAGACCGTTGGGGTCGCACCAGCCGTCGTCCGGCGTCAGCACGGCGGCGGCCACGCCGTCCGCATTCATCGACGGAAATCGCGCGTGCACGCCTTCCCGGTCCAGCCACTGCGCATCGACGCCGTGCGCCTTCTGCACCTGCCAGTTGTCGCGCAGCACGGCAACATCGCCCGCACCGACGATGAACAGGTAGCCGCCGCGGCGCCACTCGACGTGCGCAGGCTCGCCGTCCACCGCGAGCGTCTCGTCGGCGCCGGCGATGAACGGAAGGCTGAAATTGGACATCTCGATGTTCTCGGGACACGAGAACTGGCGCCTCGCGCCGCCGGAGGCGCGCAGCGTCGAGGCGAGCGCGTACGTCGGATCGGGCTCGATCACGACGACGCCCGCTTCCGGCGCCAGCCGCTTGACGAAATAGGCGACCGACGACCCGACGATCGCGCCTCCGACGACTGCGACGTCGCAGCGGCTTCGGGCAAACGGGGGCGAACCGGCCGCGTTCATGGGCGCGCATTGTGCGCCATCCGGCACGCACGCGCTCGACGGCGGCGAACGTCGCCCGGCCGCGACAGTCCGACCCGATGCTCCGGTACCATCGGCCATGCAAGCTCCCGTGCCGCTCGCCATGCCGGCCAGCGACGTGCCGTTGCCCTCCGAGTCCACGACCGCCATGGCCCTCAACATCTTCAGCCGCCTGATGCCGCCCGAAAAGAGCTTCACGAGCCTTTTCTGCGAGCAGGCGAGCTGCATCGTCGACGCCGCCGAGGAGCTCCGCGACATGGTCGGGCAGCGGCAGGTTTCGGTCGAGGCGCACATCAAGTCGATTCGCGCCATCGAGACGAAGGCGGACGGCGTCGCGCGGCAGATCTTCGTCTCGGCGAACCGCACGTTCAACGCGCCGATCGACCGCGAGGACATCCTGGCGCTCGCGCACGAGCTCGACGACGTCGTCGACCTGATCGAGGACACGGCGAAAGGCATCCAGCGCTACCGGCTCGAGAGCTCCCCGGAGGAGATGCGTTCGATGGTCAATGCGGTCGCCGAAAGCGCCGAGCTCCTGAAGAAGGCGATGCCCTACCTCGACTCGATCACCGCCGATTACCGCGAGATCTACGCGATTTGCCAGCGCATCGGCGCGATCGAGGAGCAGGCCGACGAAACGTTCGACGCCGCACTCTCGCGCATCCGGGCGGACCTCGGCGCCGGACGCCTGCAGCCGATCGCCTATCTCGATCAGAAGGAGCTTTTCGAATGGATCGAGCGCGTCGTCGACAAGTGCGACGACGTCGCGAACCAGATCCAGACGATCACCGCGAAGCACGTCTGACGCGGCTCCGGACATTCGACCGGGACCCGCCTCGCCTCGATGCACACCGCCGTGATCGCTCCCTTTCTCGTGTTCGGCCTCGTCGGCGTCGCGCTGCTGTTCGATTTCATGAACGGCCTGCACGACGCCGCCAACTCGGTTGCCACGGTCGTCTCGACGCGGGTGCTGAAGCCGTTCACGGCCGTCGCGTGGGCCGCGTTCTTCAACTTCATCGCGTTCGCGGTGTTCGGGCTGCATGTCGCGAACACCGTGGGCACCGGCATCGTCGAGGCGAACGTCATCGACGCTGCGGTGATCTTCGCGGCGCTCGCCGGCGCCATCGCGTGGAACGCGATCACGTGGGCGCTGGGGCTGCCGTCGTCGTCCAGCCACGCGCTGATCGGCGGTCTCACCGGCGCCGGCGTCGCGAAGGCCGGCTTCGCCTCGATCGTGTTCGGGGGACTCGGGAAGACGGGGCTCGGCATCGTGCTCTCGCCGCTCCTCGGCTTCGTACTCGCGCAGCTGATCGTCGTCGCCGTGCTCTGGACGAACCGGCGGTCGACGCCGTTCGCCGTCGATCGCCGCTTCCGCGTCCTGCAGCTGATCTCGGCGGGACTCTATTCGCTCGGTCACGGCGGCAACGACGCACAGAAGACGATGGGCATCATCGCCGTGCTGCTGTACTCGCAGGGAATGCTCGGCGGTACGTTCCACGTGCCCTTGTGGGTCGTGCTCGCGTGCCAGCTCGCGATGGCGCTCGGCACGCTGATGGGCGGCTGGCGGATCGTGCACACGATGGGTTCGCGGATCACGCATCTGAAGCCGATGCAGGGCTTCTGCGCCGAATGCGGAGGGGCGATCACGCTGTTCCTCGCAACCGGTTTGGGCGTTCCCGTCTCGACGACGCACACGATCACGGGTGCCATCATCGGCGTCGGCGCCGCACGGCGCACGGCGGCGGTGCGCTGGCGCGTGGCGCAGCGCATCGTCGTCGCGTGGGTGGTGACGCTGCCGGCGGCCGCGCTGATCAGCGCGCTCGCCTACCTCGCCGCGCGTCGGTTCGGGTAAATCCCATTCATATCTTGGGAAGCGTAACGCCCTGCTGCCCCTGA
>DATIEN010000069.1:0-12676 GCA_035455705.1 Casimicrobiaceae bacterium
GTGGATCTCCGACCTGCTGCTGTACCTCTTCGGCCTGTCCGCCTGGTGGTGGGTCGCCGGCGGCGTCGTGCTCGTCGTGCTCGGTTATCGGCGCGTCGTGCGTCCCGAGCAGACGAGCGATCATCCGCTCGCGGTGGCGGCGGTTGGCTTCGGCCTCGTGCTGCTGTCGAGCGCATCGCTCGAGGCGATCCGACTCTGGCGGCTGCCCGCGTCGCTGCCGCAGAAGCCCGGCGGTGCATTCGGCGAGGCGATCGGCGACGCTCTTGCACGAAGCCTCGGGTTCAACGGCGCAACGCTCGTCCTGCTCGCGTTCTTCGCGGTCGGCACGTCGCTGCTTTTCGGCGTCTCCTGGCTGCGCGTGATGGAGCACATCGGCGCCGGCGCGGAGATGCTGGTCGCACGATTGCGCGCACGCCGCGAAGCGGCGCTCGATCGGCGCATCGGCGAATTCAACGCGGCCGAGCGCGAGCTCGCGCTCGAGCACCTGCGCGAGGATTCCGCGGCGCACGAGCCCGTCGTCGTCGTGCCGCCGCTTTCGGCGGTGCCGCGCTCGGAACGCGCGACGCGCGAGAAGCAGCGTCCGCTCTTCACCGACATGCCCGACTCGCCGCTGCCGCCGTTGTCGCTGCTCGAGGATGCGCCCGCGGCGGCCGAAATGGTGAGCCCCGAAACGCTCGAGTTCACGTCGCGGCTGATCGAGCGCAAGCTCGCCGATTTCGGCGTCGCCGTGAAGGTGCTCGCCGCGTATCCCGGTCCGGTCATCACGCGCTACGAGATCGAGCCCGCGGTCGGCGTTAAGGGCGCGCAGATCGTCAACCTTGTCAAGGATCTGGCGCGTGCGCTGTCCGTCGTCTCGATTCGAGTCGTCGAGACGATTCCGGGCAAGTCCTGCATGGCGCTCGAGTTGCCCAATTCGCGCCGCCAGGTCGTCAAGCTCGTCGAGCTTCTCGCGTCGACGACGTACCACGACGCCGCCGGAAAGCTGGCGCTCGCACTCGGCAAGGACATCGCCGGCAACCCGGTGATCGCCGATCTCGCGAGAATGCCGCATCTGCTCGTCGCAGGTACGACGGGCTCGGGAAAGTCGGTCGCCGTGAACGCGATGATCCTGTCGCTGCTCTACAAGGCGGAGCCGCGGCACGTCAAGATGATCCTGATCGATCCGAAGATGCTCGAGCTGTCGGTTTACGACGGCATCCCGCATCTGCTCGCGCCGGTCGTCACCGACATGAAGCTCGCGCCGAACGCGCTCAACTGGTGCGTTGGCGAAATGGAGCGGCGCTACCGGCTGATGTCGCAGCTCGGCGTGCGCAACCTCGCCGGCTACAACCAGAAGGTCGCCGAGGCGAAGAAGGCAGGCAGCCCGCTCGCGCATCCGTGCTCGCTGACGCCCGACCATCCCGAGCTGCTCGACGAGATGCCCCTCGTCGTCGTCGTCGTGGACGAGCTCGCGGACCTGATGATGGTCACCGGCAAGAAGATCGAGGAGCTGATCGCGCGGATTGCGCAGAAGGCGCGCGCCGCCGGCATCCATCTGATCCTCGCGACGCAGCGGCCATCGGTCGACGTCATCACCGGGCTCATCAAGGCGAACATTCCGTCGCGGATCGCCTTCCAGGTGGCGAGCAAGGTCGACTCGCGGACGATCCTCGACCAGATGGGCGCCGAGGCGCTGCTCGGCCAGGGCGACATGCTGTACCTGCCGCCGGGCACCGGGCACCCGCAGCGCGTCCACGGCGCGTTCGTGTCCGATGCGGAAGTCCACCGCGTCGTCGAGCATCTGAAGGCGCAGGGCGAGCCGCAATACGTCGAAGGCATCCTCGAGGGTGGCGGCATTGCCGCTGACGGCGACGACGCAAGCGTGCTAGAGGCTGCCGACGCGGAGAAGGACCCCATGTACGACCAGGCGGTCCAGGTCGTACTGAAGACGCGCCGGCCGTCGATCTCGCTCGTGCAGCGTCATCTGCGGATCGGCTACAACCGTGCCGCGCGCCTGATCGAGCAAATGGAGAACGCGGGTCTGGTCTCGGCGATGCAGACGAACGGCAATCGTGAAGTCCTGGTGCCGGCGGGAAAGGATGCGTAGACGCGTCGCGGCCGCGCTCGCGTGCGTGGTCATTCCGCTCGCGCATGCGGGCCCCGTCGAGGTCTACCGCGAAGGGCCGCGATACTGTCCGCGCGATCGGCCGGCGGGCTCGGCCCCGATCGACGAGCGGCAGGCGATCGAGCGCGCGAAGGCGCTTCTGCCCGACGACTACTGCGGACCCACGGCGTTCGTGAGCGGCTGCGACGTGATTCCCGAATACGCGCTCGGCTCTTGGCGCATCTACGTCCATCAATACCGGATGCGCGATGCGCGTCGCGACTGGGGGGGACTCACGCACACCTACGTCGTGCTCGACCGCGTGGGCAACTGCGACGCGAACATTCCGGGAACCGAACCCGGTGCACCGCGATGACACGCGCCGGCGTCGAGCCAGAAGGCGCCCTCCTGCGTAGTCCCGCACGCCGCGGCAGGCCGCGCGCCGCGGCGTGGGCAGCCTGCGCGCTCGTCGCATTCGCATCGGGCGCGCTCGCTTCCGGTCTCGATCAGTTGCACGCGTTCTTGGAGCGTACGCAAAGCGCGCAGGGGAATTTTCAACAGATCGTCGTCAACCGCGACGGGCGCACGACGCAGACGGCGGCGGGAACCTTCGCGTTCCAGAGGCCCGGCAAGTTCCGCTGGACCTACGACAAGCCGTTCGATCAACTGATCGTCGGCGATGGCGAGAAGGTCTGGGTCTACGACCGAGACCTTAACCAGGTGATCGTGCGCCCGCTCGACGCGGCGCTTGGCGCAACGCCGGCGGCCCTCCTCGCCGGCGACAACGCGCTCGAGAAGAACTTTTCGCTCGTCGCCGGCGGCGTGGAGAACGGGATCGAGTATGTGGAGGCGACGCCGAAGACGAACGAGTCGCAGTTCAAGAAGATTCGGCTGGGTTTCACCGACGAGCTGCCGCGGCGCATGTTACTGACCGATGCGTTCGGGCAGACGACCGAGCTCACGTTCGCCGACGTGCAGCGCAATCCGAAGCTTCCGCCCCAGACGTTCACCTTCGCGCCGCCGAAGGGCGCGGACGTCGTGGGAAAGTGAAAGCGGCGGCAGCGTCGGGCCGCTAGCTCGCGCGGGGGGTGCGCGCCGAGCGTTACCCTATCGGTTGTCCGCCACCTCGATTCCCTGGCAAATGGCCGATCTGTTCGTCGACGCAACCCACACGCCGCTGACGCCGCTCGCCGAGCGGCTGCGTCCGAAAACGATCGACGAGGTCATCGGCCAGCGGCACCTGCTCGCGCCGGGAAAGCCGCTCGCGGTCGCGTTCGCCTCGGGCAAGGCGCATTCGATGATCCTGTGGGGGCCGCCCGGCGTCGGGAAGACGACGCTCGCGCGGCTGATGGCGGACGCATTCCAGGCGGACTTCGTCGCGATTTCCGCCGTGCTCGCCGGCGTCAAGGACATCCGCGACGCGGTGGCGCGCGCCGAACTCGCGCGCGGGCAATACGGCCGCGCGACGATCCTGTTCGTCGACGAGGTGCATCGCTTCAACAAGGCGCAACAGGACGCGTTCCTGCCGTACGTCGAACGCGGCGTGCTCACGTTCATCGGGGCGACGACGGAGAATCCGTCGTTCGAAGTCAACAGCGCGCTGCTGTCGCGTGCCGCCGTCTACGTGCTGCATCCGTTGTCGGCCGACGAACTCGCGCAGCTGCTTGCGCGCGCGGTGCAGGCCGCCATGCCGGGCACGACCGTGGACGACGCGGCGCGCGACGCGCTCGTCAACTACGCGGACGGCGACGGCCGGCGGTTGATCAACCTCGTCGAGCAGCTGGCCACGGCCGCCGGCGAGGCACGGAAGACGACGATCGACGTCGTGTTCGTCGAGGCGACGATCGCGCGCAGCCTGCGCGGCTTCGACAAGGGCGGCGAGGCCTTCTACGATCAGATCTCCGCTCTGCACAAGGCGGTGCGCGGCTCGGATCCCGACGCGTCGCTCTACTGGATGTGCCGGATGCTCGACGGGGGCGCCGATCCGCTCTACGTCGGGCGCCGTCTGATCCGGATGGCGAGCGAGGACATCGGTCTTGCCGATCCGCGCGCGCTCACGCTCGCCCTCGACGCGGTGGCCACCTACGAGCGTCTCGGCACGCCGGAAGGCGAGCTCGCGCTCGCGCAGTGCGTGCTCTACCTCGCGTGCGCGCCGAAGAGCAATGCGACGTACGTCGCGTACAACCGAGCGCGCGCATTCATCGCCGAGGATGGGTCGCGGCCGGTTCCGTTGCGCCTGCGCAATGCGCCGACGCGGCTGATGAAGGGACTCGGTTACGGGAAGG
Source organism: Casimicrobiaceae bacterium (assembly GCA_035455705.1). Taxonomy (GTDB): domain Bacteria; phylum Pseudomonadota; class Gammaproteobacteria; order Burkholderiales; family Casimicrobiaceae; genus VBCG01. The sequence goes on from DATIEN010000069.1 coordinate 4,369, forward strand.
GTTACCGCTACGCGCACGACGAAGCCGACGCCTACGCGGCAGGTGAGCGCTACTTGCCGGACGACATGCCGGAGGTCAGCTTCTACGAGCCGACCGATCGCGGCGCAGAGGCGCGCATTGCCGAGAAACTGCGCGAGCTGCGCGCGCGCGACGCCGCTGCGGGCGCACAGCGGTCGCCGCGTGCCGACGAATGACGACGCGGGCCGAAGGCTGCCGCTTGCTAGAATTCGTCGATGCTCGACATCAATGCATTGCGTAACGACCTCGACGGCGTGCGTGCCTTGCTCGCGAAGCGCGGCGTCGCGCTCGACGTCGCGCGTTTCGAAGCGCTGGAGGCCGAGCGCAAGCGGATCCAGACGCGCACGCAGGAGCTGCAGGCGAAACGCAACGCGGCGTCGAAACAGGTGGGTGCCGCGAAGGGCAGGGGCGAAGATCCTGCGTTTTTGCTGACGGAGGTCGCCGGCATCGGCGACGAGCTTTCGTCGCTCGAGCGCGAGCTTGACAGCGTGCAGGCGAAGCTGCGCGACTTCCTGCTCGGCCTGCCCAACCTCCCGCACGTCTCGACGCCCGTCGGGCGATCCGCCGACGACAACGTCGAGGTTCGCCGGGCGGGTACGCCACGCACGTTCGACTTTGCGCCGAGGGATCACGCCGATCTCGGCGAGGTGCTCGGCATGCTCGATTTTGCGACGGCCGCAAAGCTGTCCGGTGCCCGCTTTACGTTCCTGCGCGGCGACCTCGCGCGGCTGCATCGCGCGCTTGCGCAGCTCATGCTCGATACGCACACGCAGGAGCATGGCTACACCGAGTGCTACACGCCCTACATCGTGAACGCCCCGGCGCTCGTGGGAACGACGCAGTTGCCGAAGTTCGAGGCCGACATGTTCGCCGTGAGGAAAGGCGGCACGGCGGCCGACGAGACGGCCGCGTTGCAATACCTGATCTCGACGTCCGAGATCACGCTCACGAACTCGGTGCGCGAGGAGATCCTTCCCGCCGATGCGCTGCCGATCAAGCTTGCGGCCCATACGCCGTGCTTTCGCTCGGAGGCCGGCAGCTACGGCAAGGACACGCGGGGCATGATTCGCCAGCACCAGTTCGACAAGGTCGAGCTCGTGCAGATCGTGAAGCCGGAGGCGTCTTACGAGGCGCTCGAGCAATTGACGCGCGATGCCGAAGCGATCCTCGAGAAGCTAGGGCTGCCGTATCGCGTGATGGCGCTATGCACGGGAGACATCGGGTTCGCGGCCGCCAAGACGTACGACCTCGAAGTCTGGCTGCCCGGGCAGAACGCGTATCGCGAGATCTCCTCGTGCTCGAATTGCGAGGCGTTCCAGGCGCGGCGAATGCAGGCGCGATTCCGCGACGACAAGGGCAAGCCCGAACTCGTGCATACGCTGAACGGCTCCGGCCTCGCGGTCGGACGCTCGCTCGTTGCGGTGATGGAGAACTATCAGCTCGAGGATGGATCGATCGAGGTGCCTCGCGCCTTGCGACCGTACATGAACGGCCTCGACGTCATCCGGCGACGGGATTGAGTCGCGCGCGGGGGTCGGGGCCCGCCTGATCGCCGCTTCGACGCATCACGCCGACTCGGCGCACACCTCGCGCCCCGGTCGCCGCTCGCATCCATCACGCGGACTCGGTGCGACCTTGCCCCGGCATCGTCGATCCGCCACTACCGCATGTTGCCGGTGTGCCCGAGTGAATAGCGGCCCGGTTGCGGCCACACGGTGAGCCCGTGCGGCTCCTTGCCGACCGGAATCGTCGTCACCGCGCCGCTCGTCGTGTCGATCATGTAGACGACGTTGTCGAAACGCCCCGAGATCCACAGCTGCCTGCCGTCGGCACTCACGTTGCCCATGTCGGGACTGCCGCCGCCTGGAATCGGCCACGTGACGTCGACCTTTTGCGTCGCGAAGTCGACGACGGAGATGCTGCCCTTTCCATGCGGGGACCCGTGGATCTTGTTGGAGCCGCGGTTGGTGACGTAGAGCTTGCGGCCGTCGCGGCTCGGATACAGGCCGTGCGTGCCCTTGCCGGTCGCGATGAATCCCACTTCCTTGAACGTCGCGCCGTCGACCACGAACACGCCGTCCGCCATCATGTCGGCGACGTAGAAGAGCTTGCCGTCGGAGCTCGCGCGGATGTCCTGCGGCATGCCGCCTTTGGACAACGTCAGATAGCCCAGCACTTTCCGGTCGACATAGTCGATCTTCGCGAGGCCCTTCGAGAATTCGCAGGTGAAGATCGCGAACCGTCCGTCGATCGAGAAGTCGGCGTGGTTGATGCCGCCGCATTCCGGGACGTCGAGCGACCACTCGAGCGCCATCGTCTTCGAATCGCGGAAGTCGAGCCGTTTGTGCGCCTCGGCAACGACGATCGCATAGCGTCCGTCGGGCGTGAAATACATGTTGTACGGATCGTCGACCGCGATCGGCTTGCCCGGCTTGCCGGTCTTCGGATCGATCGGCGTCAGGCTGCCCTTGGACGTGTTCTCCGCATTGTTCGCGACCCACAGCGTCGAGAGGTCGTACGAGGGCACGATGTGCTGCGGATTGAGGCCCACCCGGAAGCGATCGACGACCTTGAGCGACGCGGGATCGATCACGTAGACGTCGTCGGACTGTACGTTCGGCACGTAGACCCGAGGCAGCGCGTCGCGCACCGCAGGACTCATGTGCGACGAGGACGCTTCGCTATACAGATTGGACGGATCGACGACCGGCGGCATGCCGGCGACGGTCGCGATCGCGGCGACCGATGGGGCGGGTGTCGCCGGTTGCGCTGCGCAGAACAGTGCGGACAAGGCCGCGACGGCGAGGGAGAACGTGAGGAACGAACGGGGATTCACGAGTTTTTCCAGGCAACGAACGAGCAATGCGTGTCAACGGTGCGTCATGCGCCGAATCGATTCGACTGAGCGCCGCACGATGACGTCGACACCGAGCCGGCCGAGCTCGGCGCTCGAGCGCCGCGGATCGCCGTAAACGCCGTGTGCCGCGTCGAGATCGCGGCCCGACGCGAGCACATCCTGACGGACGAGAGCGGGATCGACGGCGAGCGACAGCGACGTATCGGCGACACCGGCGTGCGTTCCAATTTCGGCCTTCGAGATGCCGCGCGCCGCGAGCGCCGCAGGATACTCCGTTTCGGTGACGCGATAGTAGTCGACGAGCGCGTGCGCGCGCGCAGGCGTCCTCGCCCACGCGCGATTCAGGCGCTCCGCGACCACTTCCTCGCTGTGCTGGTAGCCCCCGTGGTCGCCGAGGAACACGATGTCGCGGAAGCCGTGCTCGCGCAGGCTTCGCGCGGCACCGTCGAGCGTGCTCTCGAACGTCGCAACCGGAATCGAGATCGTGCCGGCGAAACGCATGTGCGACGACGGCGGATCGACGCTTCCTTCGGGTACATAGGCGATCACCGGCGCGACGAGCGCGTTGCCCAGCGCTTTCGCGATCGTTCCGGCGAGTGTCCTCGCCCGTACGTTGTGCTTCCCGAGCGCGATCGCCGGCCCGCTCTGCTCGGTGCCTCCGATCGGGACCAGTACCGTCGTCTTGCCGCCGGCGATCTGTGCGGCGACCTCCGTCGTCGTCAGATCCTCGAGGAAGACGCTGGTCTGCGCATGCGCCGCGCACGCGGCGAGCACGAGGGTGAGCGCGAACGCAAGACGAATCGAGCGGACGTCCATCCGGCAATGGTAGGCGATCGGCGCACGCGGCGCGGCGATCGCATGCGAGCTTCAGCGCTCGGCGACGCTGGCTTGCAGCCGAGGCGTGCCGGCCGCCTCGCTGCGCAGCAGGATGTCGTAGTAGCCACGGACGCGGTCGACGAACGCGACGGGCATGCCGCCGCGCGCGTAGCCATTCCTGAGTGTCACGTAGTACTCGGGCTCGGCGAGGAGCGGAAGCACCTTCTGGACGTCGCTCCAGAGGTCGGGATTCAGCTTCTGGCGCTGGGCGAGGACGCGCGCGTCCTCGAGGTGCCCAATGCCGATGTTGAACGCGGCGAGGGCGAGCCACGTGCGATCCGGCTCGGCGACGCGTGCCGGCAGCTTGCGCTTGAGGTCCGCCAGATATTTGGCGGCGCCGACGGCGGCGGCCTTCGGGTCGAGGCGATCGTCGACTCCGAGCGCGCGCGCCGTGTCCTCGGTCAACTGCATCAGGCCGCGCACGCCCGTTTCGCTCGTGGCGCCCGGGTCCCACTGGGACTCCTGGTATGCGAGGGCGGCCAGCAGCCGCCATTCGATGCCGCTCTTCGCCTGCGCTTCGACGAACGTCCTGCGCCAAGCGGGTAGCGTGTTGCGAATGCGCTCCTGGAAGACGCCGGCGTCGACGCGCTCGACAGGCGGGTTCTGGGGAAAGTAGCGATCGGCGAGGCGCCCGAGCGTGCCGTCCTTGCGCAGGCGACCGAAGAAGGCGTTCAGCGCGTCGCGCAGTTCGGGGTAGCCGGGCGAGACGGCCCAGGCGAGGTCGCGGGGCGGTCCGGCGGGGAACGCGACGTCGAAGTCCAGGTAGATGTTGCGCGCGGCGGCCACGTCGCTCGACGCAACGACGGCGTAGTTGATCGTGCCCTCGGCAACCTGCGCGATCAGCGCGTCCGCCGACATGACGTCGACCGCCTCCCAGCGTACGCCGGGATGCGCGTGCCGGATCGCCGCGATCGGCTTGTCCATCCCGGTGTGAGCGGGATAGGCGACGATCGCGTTGTCGAGATCGGCCCAGCGGCGCGGCCGGAAGCCGTCCGCGTTGTAGATCAGGACCGGCTCCACCGAGTGGTACCCGCTGCTCCAGGCGACGTCCGGGTTCGCTCCCGGTATCTCGCCGGCATGGGTTGAGGGGGACTGGAACAGGGCACCCGCGCCCAGTTGCGCTTCGCCGTGGTCGACCTTCGCGAGCAGCGACGCGGCACTGTCGGCGAACACCACGTTCAAGGGCACCCCGCGCTCGTGCGCGAAGCGCATTAGCAGATCGTGGTCGAAACCGCTCGCCTGGCCGTCCGGGCCGACGAACCACGTCGACGGTCCCGGTCGGACGACGACGTTGAGCCCCGGCTTGCCGGTTGGTCGCGTGGAGGCCTGTTCCTGGCAGCCGCTGAATGCGAGCAGGGCCAAACCCGCGATCCCGATCACGCATCGGCAGGAGATCCGTCGGGCAAACGCTCGATCGCGCATGTCGCTCCGTTGCCCCGTTGCCGGGGCATCCTCGAAGGTTCGCGGCGATCTTGATGCCGCCGTACCGGGTCGCAAGCCTTGCCGTGGCTGCTGAAACTCCGCTTGGGTCGCCGTCGCGACGGTGTCGGGTCGATGCGTTCCCGGTCCCTCACCGGGGGCGGGCACCCACCCGACGACGACGATTATAACCATGACAAAGGCATGAACCGTGAACCGCTCGGCGGGGCGCAGGCCGTCCAGGCCGGCTTTGCGACCGCTCGGCGGGCATCGGCGAGCCGGGACCGGTATAATCTGCGTTCGCGCTTGGCGCCCCCGATCAACGGCGGGTCGCCCCGCATTGCACGGTCGTGAACCTGGTCAGGTCCGGAAGGAAGCAGCCACAGCGATTCTCTGCAAGTGCCGGGGGAACGGCTCGCCACCCCCTTCTTCTCGATGAGCTACCAGGTCCTCGCCCGCAAGTGGCGGCCCCGCGCGTTCGGTGAACTGGTGGGCCAGGAGCACGTCGTCACGGCGCTGTCCAATGCGCTGTCGGGCGGGCGCCTCCATCATGCATACCTGCTGACCGGCACGCGCGGCGTCGGGAAGACGACGCTCGCCCGGATTCTCGCGAAGAGCCTGAACTGCGAGCGCGGCGTCTCGGCGGCCCCGTGCGGTGAGTGTGCGGCGTGCCGCGAAATCGACGCCGGGCGCTTCGTCGACCTGCTCGAGCTCGACGCGGCGTCGAACACCGGCGTCGAGAACATGCGCGAGATCCTCGACAACGCGCGCTACGCGCCCACCGTCGGGCGCTACAAGGTGTACCTGATCGACGAGGTGCACATGCTGTCGAAGGGCGCGTTCAATTCGATGCTGAAGACGCTCGAGGAGCCGCCCGAGCACGTGAAGTTCGTGCTGGCGACGACCGACCCGCAGAAGATTCCGGTCACCGTCCTGTCGCGCTGCCTGCAGTTCAACCTCACGCCGCTCGCGCGCACGCTGATTGCCGAGCGGCTTGCCCACATCCTCGACGCCGAAGGCATCGCGTCCGACGAGGCGGCGCTGCCGCTGCTCGCGGCGGGTGCCCGGGGGTCGCTTCGCGATGCGCTGTCGCTGCTCGACCAGGCGATCGCGTACGGCGGCGGCGAAGTGCGCGAAGCCGCGGTACGCGCGATGCTCGGTGTCGTCGACCGCGGCTACCTGTACCGGATCGTCGATGCGCTGCTCGCAAACGACGGTCCCGCGCTTCTTGCACAGGCCGACGCCCTCGCGGTGGCGGGGCACGCCTTCCCGGCGGCGCTCGACGAGCTCGCCTCGCTCTTTCACCGGATCGCCGTCGTGCAGGCCGTGCCCGGCGCCCCGGCGGGCGACGACGCCGAGCGCATCGCCCACTATGCCGAGCGGATGTCGCCGGAGAGCGTCCAACTCGCCTATCAGATCGCGGTGCAGGGTCGCGCCGATCTTGCGCTCGCGCCGGACGAGGCGACGGGATTCTCGATGACGCTGCTGCGGTTGCTCGCCTTCGAACCGGCATCGCGGGCGGCCGTGCCGTCCCCGCCCGGTGCGAAACCGGCGCGCGTGCAGGCGCCGGCCGGGCGCGCCGTGGACGGCAACGTCGGCGCCATCCGCGAGCCGGCGCAGCCGCCGCGTCCGGAACCGCGGATGCCGGCGGCGTCGGCTGCGCCACCGTCGGCCGACAAGCCCACGCTCGCATTGCCGACGGCCGCCGGCGATTGGCCCGCCTTCGTCGCGAAGCTGCAGCTCATCGGGATGGCGGCGCAGCTCGCCGGGCAATCCGAGCTCAAATCCGTGCGCGGCAATGCGCTGTCCCTTGCGATTCCGGCTGCGCAGAAGCATCTGGCGGACAAGACGTACGCCGACAAGCTGAAGGCCGCATTGGAAGTCGCGACGGGCCGCAAGCTGCTTCTCGCCTTCGAGATCGGCGAGAGCAGCGACGGATCGCCGGCCGCCATCGCTCGTCGCGAGCGCGAGAAGGCGCGCGCCGAAAGCGAGGCCGCCTTTCGCAACGAGCCGTTCGTGCGCGATCTGGTGGCGCGCTTCGACGCGACGGTTCGGCCGGAAACGATCGAGGCGGTCGCGCGCGACACGCCGGCCGCTCCTTCCACGACGCAGGAAACGCGATGATGAACAAGAACCAGCTGGCCGGCCTCATGAAGCAGGCGCAGCAGATGCAGGAAAACATGCAGCGCGCGCAGGAGGAGCTCGCGCGCACCGAGGTCGAGGGCCAGTCCGGCGCCGGCCTGGTCAAGGTCGTGATGACCTGTCGTCACGACGTGAAGCGGGTGTCGATCGATCCGTCGCTCCTCGGCGAGGACCGCGACATGCTCGAGGACCTGGTCGCCGCCGCCTTCAACGACGGCCTGCGCCGCGCCGAGGCGACGACGCAGGAAAAGCTCGGCAGCCTCACGGCGGGCATGCCGCTGCCGCCCGGCTTCAAGCTGCCGTTCTGACTCCGCGATGAATGCGCGCGACACCGGCGCGCGCGCCGCATCCGCATCGCTCGGGAGCCTCGAGGAACTGGCGCAGGCGCTGCGCTGCCTGCCCGGTGTCGGTCCCAAGGCGGCACAACGGATGGCGCTCTACCTGATGCAGCACGACCGCGACGGCGCCGCGCGCCTGGCGCACGCGCTGACCGAGGCGACACGCGCCGTCCAGCACTGCGAGCGCTGCAATACGTTCACCGAGGGCGACGTGTGCGCGCTGTGCCAATCGCCGAAGCGCGACGCGTCGCAGCTCTGCGTCGTCGAAACGCCCGCCGACCTGATGATGGTCGAACAGACGCAGGCGTACTCCGGCCTCTACTTCGTGCTGATGGGCAGGCTTTCGCCGCTCGACGGGATCGGTCCCAAGGAGATCCGCCTGGAGCGGCTTCTGCAGCGCGCGACGGACGGCGTCGTCCGCGAGGTGATCCTCGCGACGAACTTCACCAACGAAGGCGAGGCGACCGCCCATTACCTGGGCGAACTGCTCGCGGCGCGCGACCTGCGGGTGACGCGGCTCGCGCGCGGCGTTCCGGTCGGCGGCGAGCTCGAATACGTCGACGCAGGCACGCTCGCCGAGGCGCTGCGCGAGCGCCGGCCGGTGTAACGCACCTCCGACACTCCTCCGACACTCCTCCGACACCTGTCGGAGGTGGCT
>DATIEN010000070.1:0-3843 GCA_035455705.1 Casimicrobiaceae bacterium
TACTGGTTCGACGCCGCGACGACGCCCGCGCCGATCGTCAAAGGTCCGTGCTCGTAGTCGACGCGCAGCTTGACCGAGTCGGCGGGAATGCCGGGGATCCGGTCGCCCGGCTGCACGCCGATCGCGCCGTTTTCGTCGGCTGACGAGTTGTTGGGCGAGAACGCGGAGAACGCCGAGCGAAACGTCGCGTCGATGTGGTTGTATCGCAGGTCGACGTCGAGCGAACCGAGCTTCGTCGTCAGCGCGAGCTCGACGCCCTGTCGCCTTGTCTTGCCCACGTTCTGGAAGAATCCGGCATTCACGGCCCCGCCGCTCGCGATGAACTCGATGTCGTCGTCGAGATCGGTGCGATAGATCGCCGCCGACCAGCTCGTCGACGCGCCGATGCGGCCGCGCGCGCCGAGCTCCGTGGTCTTCGAGACGACCTTGGCGAGCGGCGGATCCGACAGGAACTCGTTGGGCAGCTTGCACGGCGCGGTCGGATCGGCGCACGTGAGCTCGATGGGCGTCGGAGCGCGCATGCCCTCGTTGTACGACGCGTACGCGGTGAACGTTTCGCTGGGATTGAAGTTGAGCCCGACGGAAGGATTGAAGCGCGTGAACGTCGCGTCGCCGTCGAGCTGCGGGTCTTCGCCGGTTCGATCCCGGATCTCCACGTGCGCGCGGTTCCAGCGTCCGGCAAGCGTCAGCGTCCATCGCTCGCCGAACGGCATCGTGTCGCTCGCGAATACGCCGGTGTAGGCGTTCTTCAGGGAAACGTCGGTCAGCAGCGTCGACGGCCCGCTTGCGACGGTTCCTCGGTCGGCACCGAAGTTCGCCGGCTGCTCGCTTTGTTCGAAACGCGTGTCGCCGAAATCACCGCTTGCTCCCACGAGGAACTGGTGGCGAACGCCGGCCCATTCGCCGCGCAGCGTCACCTGCGCGCCCACACCCCACGACTTCTGGTTGATCGACGACGTGTCGTTGAACGCTTCGTTCGTCGACGGCTCGCCGCCGTCGCCCGTTCCGCCGAACGCGTCGTTGACGTTGCTGCTGAAGTTCGTCGACTTGTAGTGGCGGTAGTACGCGTTGCCGCCGAGCAGCACATTTTCGGCGAGGAAGCGGCTGCCCTTCGCGGCGAGGAACGCGAGCTTGTTGTCGTTCTCGTCGGGGAACGTGTACGCCTGCTCCGGGTCGTCGAGGAACGACAGTGGCAGCGTCTGCGTTCCCTGCAGCCTGTTGTCGGCCAGCGTCAGGCTCACGTCGAGGTCGGTTCTGTCGTCCTGGAAACCGACCTTGCCGAAAAGCTGCTTCACGCGGCTGGGATTGTGCTCGGCCCAGCCGTTGTCGTCGCTTACGTTGCCCGTCGCGAACCAGTCGACGTCCCCCGACGCGCCGCCGTATTCGAATTCGGCGGTCCTGGTGCCGAAGGATCCGCCGGAGATCTCGGCCGAGGCGCCCGGGTATTGCGCGCCGCTCTTCGTGTAGATCGCCAGCGCGCCGCCGAGCGTGTTGAGGCCGAACGCGGGCATCGATCCCGGCAGAAGCTGGACGCTCGAGATCGCCGAGCGCGGCAGCAAATCCCAATTGACGACGTCGCCGAACGCCTCGTTGATCCGCACGCCGTCCTGAAAGACGGACAAGCCCATCGGCGTGCCGAGGATCGGCGAGGCCGTGAGCCCGCGAAAATCGAGCGATTGCTGGAACGGGTTGCCCTGCCCGGATGCCGCGCTGACGCTGTTCCCGTTCTGCTCGAGGAACTGGGTGAGCGTCGACGGTCGCTGGCGCGCGATGTCGCTGCTGCCGAAGCGCTGCACGTTCGCCGGGACGTCGCGGAGCGCGGTCCCGAGTCCGGGGAGCGGGGTGACGCCGACGACCTGCACCGAAGGCAGCTCAAAGACCTCGGCCGGGTTGTCGGCCGCCGCAGCGCCGCCGCAGGCGACCTGCATGGCGAGCGCGAAAAGCGCGCGCCTCCCCGCCCGAGCATGTCGATCGATGCTCATGTGCCTTCTCCGTGACGGTCCGGCGCACGCCGGCCGATGCAGCCGTTCCGCAACTAGAATAGCCGGCCGCTGCACGCGATGCCCGCCGGCTTCGCAATACGGCGCAATACGGCGCGCACGAAGAGGGCGGCAGCCTTCGCCGCGTTCGGGCCTCCCCCATCGGCCGTGCAACTCGTCGGCCATTCGCGATGGCGTACGATAGGCGCGACGTGCGACGGCGTCGTGTCGACGCCCGCGGCGCGCCCAGGGAATGTGGAGGCCATCGAATCATGCGTGAAGTGTCGAACCGATCGAACGCTTTCGTGCGCGCGGTCGCCCTGGGACTCGCGTTGGCCGCCTCGTCGTTGCCGCTCCCGAAGGCAGCGTCGGCAGCGGAGACGGGCGTCGCTTACGTCAGCACGGCATCGGGGCTCGCCATGATCGATCTCGCGCGCCTCGAGGTCGCGCGCACGCTCGATTTGTCTTCCGCGGTGCGCGGGCTCGCCGTGACGCCCGATGGCAAGTACGTGCTCGCCGCCGACGAGGCGAGCGGAGACGTCGCCGTCGTCGACACGGCCGGCCTCGCCGTCGCCCGGCGCGTGCCGATCGGCAAGAACCCGGAGTTCATGCGCATGCAGCCCGACGGCGCAAGGGCCTACGTCACGTTCGAGCCGTCGTCGCCGGGCAAGCCACCGGGCAAGGGCGAAAAGGACAAGGACGACGAATCGGGTCCGCCGGCCGAAGTCGCGGCGATCGATCTGCACGCGTGGACGGCGAAGAGCTTTCTCACCGGCGGCCGCGAAACGGAGGGCATCGAATTCTCGCCCGACGGCAAACGCCTTTCGGTCGCCAACGAGGGCGACGACACGGTGACGAGTTACGACAAGCAGACCGGGAAGCTCGTGCAGACGGTCGACCTGCATGCGCTGGGTAGCCGGCCGCGCGGCATCAAGGTCTCGCCGGACGGCACGCGCTACGTCGTCACGATGGAGAACAGCGACTCGGTGATCGTGCTCGACTCTGCGCTGAAGGTCGAGAAGACGGTCAGCGTCGCGAAGGGACCCTACGGCGTGGCCTTCGATCGTTCCGGGCGACGGCTGTTCGTCGCAGCCGCGAGAGCCAGGATGCTCCAGGTGTTCGATGCGCAGACGTTTCAGAAGCTCGCGGACATCCCCGTGGGCGAGCGCTGCTGGCATTTCTCGCTCACCCCCGACGAAGCGTATCTGCTGGTCGCGTGCGGACGCTCGAACGAGTTGCGCGTCGTCGACGCGAAGAGCTATCAACCGGTCAAGAGCATCTCCGGACTCAAGCTCGCCTGGGGTGTGGTGACTTATCCGAAGGCCAGCGGTTCGCTCGACGCGCCTTGACCGGCAGCGACGTTACGCGCCCGACGGCGCGATGCCCGTGCCGCGACGCTCGGCGAGCATGGTGACGGTCCGGAGGAAGCGAAGCGGCGCCGCTGCTGTCAGCTGCGGCCGCGCGAGTACGATCGCGCTTCGCTGGCCGTGCCCGATCGATTCTCGTATGCTAACCGCCTTTTCCGCAGGGTATTGCGCCATGGCGTCCACGTACGGTGTCGGCGGGAAGGCGGAAACATCGATGCCGCTCTGGATGAAGCCGCTTGCGTTCGCGCTCGCGCTTGGCCCCGCGGGAGGCGTGTTCGCGCAGTCGGCCGACAATCCACCGCTCGTGCTCGATCCGGTCACCGTGACGGCCACGCGGCACGCGGAGCGTGCGTTCGACGTTCCCGCGTCGGTCGACAGAATCGACGCCGGGGCGATCCACGACGGCCAGCCGCAGGTCAACCTGTCCGAGACGCTGTCGCGCATTCCGGGCGTCTTCGCGGCGAACCGGCAGAACTACGCGCAGGACCTGCAGATCA
>DATIEN010000071.1:0-9007 GCA_035455705.1 Casimicrobiaceae bacterium
ATCGTTGCCCGGCACTGTCGAACGCCGATTGCACGACGTCGGCGACGACCTGCTCGGCCAGCGCGGAGCTGTCGACGATCATTGCGTTCTGGCCGCCCGTTTCAGCGATCAGCGGCACGATCGGCGTGCGAGACGCGAGCGACTGCGCGATGGCGCTCGCCGCGGCGGTCGATCCGGTGAACGCGACGCCCGCGACGCGCGGATCGGCCACGATCCGCGCGCCGATCGTCTCGCCCGGTCCCGGCGTCAACGCCAGGACATCGTCGGGCACGCCGGCCTCGAGCAGCGTACGCACCGCCTGCGCGGCGATCAGCGGCGTCTGCTCGGCGGGCTTCGCGATCACCGCGTTGCCGGCGGCGAGCGCGGCGCTCACCTGCCCGGTGAAAATCGCGAGCGGAAAATTCCAAGGTGAGATGCATGCGAAGACGCCGCGGCCGCGCAGCGCCAGCGTGTTCGCTTCGCCGGTCGGCGACGGGAACACGACGGGTGCCGCGAAGCGCTCGCGCGCCTGCGCCGCGTAGTAGCGGCAGAAGTCGGCGGCTTCGCGCACCTCGGCGATCGCCGCGCTGCGCGTCTTGCCGGCTTCGCGCGCGAGCATCGCCACGAAGAGCGGCCGCTGTGCCTCGATCGCATCGGCGGCGCGATCGAGAATCGCGGCCCGCTCGTTGGCGGCGCGCGCGTCCCAGCCCCGCTGGCCCGGGACGAGCCGCGCGAGCGCCTCGTCGACGTTCGCGAAGGTCGCGTCGACGACACGGCCGATCGTCACGCGGCAATCGGTGGGCGAGGCGACGTCGCGCGCTCCGCTCGTCGCCGCGCCGATCGTCGGCGCCGCCGTCCATTGCATGCTTGCGCTTGCCGCGATCGCCTCGTCGAGCACGCGCATCGCGCGCTGGTCCGCGAGCGCGACGCCCTGCGAATTGCGACGCTCGGGCGCGAAGAGATCGATCGGCAACGCAATCCGCGGCGCGGGCGCGAAATCGAGGGTGCGGGCACGCGCGAGCGGATCGGCGACGACCTCGTCGATCGCGACCGCCGGGTCGCCGATCCGGTTGACGAACGACGTGTTCGCGCCGTTTTCGAGCAGGCGCCGCACCAGATACGGCAGAAGGTCGCGATGGCCGCCGACCGGCGCGTAGACCCGGCAGGCGGCGTGCGGGTGGTCGGCGAGCACGTGTCGATAGAGCGGCTCGCCCATGCCGAACAGCCGCTGGAACTCGAACGCCTCGACCGTCGCGCGCGCCGCGTGCTCGCTCACCCACGCGATGGTGTGCGCGTTGTGCGTCGCGAACATCGGATAGATGGCCTCGTCCGCGGCGAGCAGCGCCTTCGCGCATGCGAGATAGCAGACATCGGTATACGGCTTGCGCGTGAACACCGGATAGCCGGCAAGGCCCTGCACCTGGGCGCGCTTGATTTCGGTGTCCCAGTACGCGCCCTTCACCAGGCGCACCGGAATGCGTGCACGGGCATCGCGTGCCAGCGCGACGACGTAGCCGACGACGGCGCGCGCCCGCTTCTGGTAGGCCTGCACGGCGAGACCCAGCCCGTCCCAGCCGGCGAGCGTGGGCTCGCGGCGCACGCGCGAGAAGAGCTCGAGCGACAGCTCGAGGCGCTCGGCTTCCTCGGCGTCGATCGTCATTCCGATGCCCGCGTCGCGTGCCGCCCGGGCAAGCTCGACGATGGCCGGCACGAGCTCGGCCAGCACCCGACCGCGCTGCGGATACTCGTAGCGCGGATGCAGTGCGGAAAGCTTCACCGATACCGACGGGCGGGCGAAGATCGTCGTGGCGTTTGCAGCCGGCGCCGTGCCGATCGTCGCGATCGCGTGACGGTACGAATCGAAATAGCGCGCCGCGTCGGCCGCGGTGACCGCCGCTTCGCCCAGCATGTCGTACGAATAGCGCCACGGCGCATCGCTGCGCGACGTGGCGTCCTCGATCGTCGCGCCCAGCACGAACTGCTCGGCCATCAGCTTCATCGCCTGGCGGACCGCGACGCGCACGACCGGCTCGCCGGCACGGGCGACGAAGCGCTCGTACCAGGCGCGGGGATCGCGCGCGTCGTCGCGGTCGACGCGCGTCAGGCGGCCGGTGAGCATCAGGCCCCACGTCGAGGCGTTCACGAGCAACGAGTCGGAGGCGCCGAGATGGCGTTCCCAATCGCCGCGCGAAAGCTTGTCGCGTATCAGCGCGTCGGCCGTCGCCGCATCGGGAATGCGCAGGAGCGCCTCGGCGATGCACATCAGCAGCACGCCCTCGGGCGTCGCGAGGTCGTATTGCTGCAGGAACGACTCGATGCCGCCGTGCGACGCGCGCGCCGAGCGCACGGCCTCGACCCATGCGCGCGCGCGGGCCGCGATCGCGTGCGCCGCCGTTGCGTCGTCGTCGAGGTGCGCCGCAAGCGCGATCATCGTCGCGCGCTCGTCGGCGAGGAACGCGTCGCGGATCGCTGCGCCTTCCGGCCCCTGTGGAATCATCGCCGTCGTCTGCGACCCGTCGCTCATGAGCCTATCCGCGTGGATGGTGCGTCGCGTGCAGCTGCTTCAGCCGCTCGCGTGCAACGTGCGTGTAGATCGTCGTCGTCGTGATGTCCGCATGTCCGAGCAGAAGCTGGACGACGCGCAGATCGGCGCCGTGATTCAGAAGGTGCGTCGCGAACGCGTGCCGCAGCACGTGTGGCGACAGCGCCGACTTGGCGATCCCTGCACGCACCGCGTAGCGCTTGACGAGCGCCCAGAACGCCTGTCGCGTGAGCGGCGCCTGCCGCCTGGTGAGAAAGAGCTCGTCGCGCTTGGACGTGGCGGCGAGCGACGGCCGCACTTCGCGGAGGTACCGCGTGACCCACGCGACGGCCTCGTCGCCGATCGGCACCAGCCGCTCCTTGTTTCCCTTGCCGACGACGCGCAGGGCGCTGCCGTCGTGCGCGACCTGCGACAGCTTGAGCGTCGTGAGTTCCGACACCCGCAGGCCGGTGGCGTAGAGCGTCTCGAGCATTGCGCGATCGCGAAGGCCGAGCGGCGTCGTCGTGTCCGGCGCGGCGAGCAGCGCTTCGACCTGCGTCTCCGACAGCTGCTTGGGCAACCGCCGCGGCCTTCGCGGCGCGCGCACGCGAAGCGTCGGATCCTCGCCGATCGCGCCCTGGGCTAGCTGGAAGCGATAGAAGCGGCGCAGCGCGGAGAGCCGCCGGGCGACGGACGTCGCCTTCGCGCGCTGCGCGAACTGGTCGGCGAGCCATTGCTCGAGATCGCCGCGTCCGGCGCGAAGCAGCGTCGCCTCGCGCTTCCCGAGCCACGAGCGCCAGCCGGCGAGGTCGCGCCGGTAACTTGCAAGCGACGCCGGCGCGAGGCCGTCCTGCAGCCACAACTGGTCGCAGAACGCATCGATCAGCCGCTCGTCCTGCTCGTTCACCGGCCGGCCACCCGTTTCATAGCTTCATGTGTTGCGGCAGCAGCGTGACGAGCGACGGGAAGAACCAGATCGCCATCACCGCGACGCACATCAGGAAGAACATCGGCAGCGAGTGGCGGGCGATCCACGTGATCTGCCGGTTCGTCATGCCCTGCAGCACGAACAGGTTGAAGCCGACCGGCGGCGTGATCTGCGCCATCTCGACGACGAGCACGATGAAAATGCCGAACCACAGCAGGTCGATGCCGGCCTTCTCGACCGTCGGCAGGATGACACCCATCGTCAGCACGACCATCGAGATGCCGTCCAGGAAGCAGCCGAGGATGATGTAGAAGATTGCGAGCGCCACGATCAGCGCAAACGGCGTGAGCCCCAGCGTCGCGATCCATTCGGCGAGGTCGCGCGGCAGCCCGATGTAGCCCATCGCGAGGGTCAGGAACGCGGCCCCCGAGAGAATGAGCGCGATCATGCAGTAGAGCCGCGTCGCGCCGAGGAGGCTCTCGCGGAACGTACGCCGATCCAACGAACCTTGCACGGCGGAAATGACGAGCGAGCCGACGACGCCGAAGGCGGCGGCTTCGGTGGCCGTCGCGATGCCGGTGTAGATCGAGCCGAGCACGAGCGCGATCAGCAGCATGACCGGAATCAGGTGCCGCGACGCGTGCAGCTTCTGGGCGAGCGTCGTGCGCTCGGTCGCCGCGGGGATGCGGTCGGGATGGATCAACGCCCAGGTGCCGATGTAGCCGGAAAAGAGGAGCGCGAGCACGATGCCGGGAATCACGCCGGCGATGAAGAGCTTCGCGATCGAGACGTTCGCCGTGACGCCGTAGACGATCATGATGATCGACGGGGGAATGAGGAGCCCCAGCGTGCCGGCGCCGGCGAGCGAGCCGATCGTGATGCCGTCCGGATAGCCGCGCCGCGCAAGTTCGGGCAGCGTCATCTTCCCGATCGTCGCGCACGTCGCCGCCGACGAGCCGGAGACCGCGGCGAAGATCGTGCAGCCGATGATGTTCGTGTGCAGAAGGCGCCCGGGCACGCGCTCGAGCCAGGGGGCGAGGCCCTTGAACATATCCTCGGAAAGACGCGTCCGGAACAGGATCTCGCCCATCCAGACGAAGAGTGGCAAGGCGGTCAGCGTCCACGACGACGCCGTGCCCCAGATCGTCACGGCCATTGCATCGCCGGCGGGGCGCGACGAGAAGAGCGTCATGCCGATCCACGCGACGCCGGCGAGCGCTAGGCCGATCCAGACGCCGCTGCCGAGCAGCACGAACAGTGCGACGACGAGCAGCGCAGTGATCAGGGCGTCCATTGGTCGCTATTCGTGGCGCGTCGGTTCGTCGGGCGCACGCGTTGCGCGAGCCCCGCGAAACTCCCGTGCGAACTCGTCGATCAACGCGATCAGCAGGATCACGGTGCCGACCGCCATCGCGATCTGCGGGATCCACAACGGCGTTGCATCGTTGGCGGTGGAAATGTCGTTGAATTGCCACGACTGGAACGCGAGGCGCACGCTGTAGTAGGCGAAGGCGGCCGCAAGCACGGTTGCCGCGCCGAGCGCCCACAGTTCGAGGCGGTGGCGCGCGCGCACGCCGACGTGCTCGAGCACGAGCGAGACGCGGATGTGCTCGTTGCGCTTCAGCGTATGGGCGAGGGCGAGAAAGCCGCTCGCCGCCATGCAGTATCCGGCGTAGGCATCGGTGCCCGGAACGAACCAGTCGAAAAGGCGCCCGACGATCGCGACCAGCACCATCGCGAGCGTGCCGACAAGAAAAAACGCCGCCACGTAGGCGGCGGCGTCGTAGAGCGTGTCGAGCAGGCGTCTCATGACCGCACTATGCGCGAACCTTCGTCACTGCATCGTCCGGTATTCGTCGATGACCTTCTTGCCTTCCGGGCCGGCCTTGCGCAGCCAGTCGGCCAGCATCACGTTGCCGACCTTGCGCATGTCGGCCGTCAACTGCTCGCTCGGCTTGTCGATCGACATCCCGTTCTTGCGCAGCTGGTCGAGGTACCAGTTGGTCTTTTCCTCCGAAAGCTTCCAGCCGCGCGTTTCGGCCTCGGCGGCGGCCTTGAGCACGGCGGCCTGCGTCGGCTTGTCGAGCGCTTCGAACGCGGCGCGATTGGCGATCACCGCGTTCTTCGGCAGCCACGCCTGCGTGTCGTAGAAGTGCTTGAGCTGCTCGTAGGTTTTCGAGTCATAGCCGGTGGCGCCAGACGACATGTACGAATCGATGAGGCCGGTCGCGAGCGCCTGCGACAACTCGGCCGCCTGAACGGTAACCGGTTGTGCGCCGACCAGCTCGGCGATCTTCGACGTCGCCGGGCTGTACGCGCGCCACTTGAGTCCCTTCATGTCGGCCGCGCTGTTCAGCACGCGATTGGTGTAGATGCCCTGGGGCGGCCACGGAACCGTGTAGAGCAGCATCATCCCCTGCTTCGCGAGCTTGCCCTCGAGGGCCTTGCGCTCGGCCTTGTAGAGCTTGTACGACTCCTTGTACGACGTGGCGAGGAACGGCACCCCGTCGAGTCCGTAGAGCGGATCCTCGTTCTCGTAGTTGACGAGCAGTATCTCGCCCGCCTGCGCCTGCCCGCCCTGCACCGCACGCTTGATCTCCGGCGCCTTGAACAGCGACGCGTTCGCGTGCAGCTGGAGCTTGAGCTTCCCGTTCGTCGCCTTGTCGACGTCGTTCGCGAACTGCTGCAGGTTCTCGGTGTGGAAATTGTTCGCGGGATACGCGGTCGGCACGTCCCACTTCGTTTGCGCGAGCGCGGGCATCGCGGCGGCCAGGCAAAGGGCGAGGGATGCGAGAAGACGTTGCATGAGTGCTCCGATGGATCGCGGATGACGGACGGCAAACGGACGGCGGCCAGTGGGGTGCGGCCACGAGCGATTTTGGCGCAGCATATTACCGCCAATCCCGTCACAGGTGAGACGGCGTCTCCAGGCGCGTTCCTATAATTCGTCGCTTGCGAACCGGCAAAGGGCCGTTTCGCCGGACCCGCCGCAACCTTCATCACTCGACGTCGCGCATGCAATTCTGGATCGACCGCGGCGGCACGTTCACCGACATCGTCGCCCGCCGGGACGACGGGACGCTCGTCACCCACAAGCTGCTGTCGGAGAATCCGGAGCGCTATCGCGACGCCGCCGTGCACGGCATTCGCGAGATGCTCGGTCTCCAAGCGGACGCTCAGATCCCGCCCGACGCGATCGAGGCGGTCAAGATGGGCACGACGGTCGCGACGAACGCCCTTCTCGAGCGCACGGGGGAGCGGACGACGCTCGTCGTCACGCGGGGCTTTGCCGATGCGCTGCGCATCGGCTACCAGCACCGGCCGAAGCTCTTCGTACGCAGGATCGAGCTGCCCGCGCAGCTCTACGAGCGCGTCGTCGAAGTCGACGAGCGCCTCGGCGCCCACGGCGAGGTGGTCCGTCCGCTCGACCTCGAGGCGCTGGAGCCGGCGCTCCGCAGCGCATTCGCCGACGGCATCCGGGCGGTGGCGATTCTCCTGATCCACGGCTATCGCTATCCGCAGCACGAGCGTGCGATCGCCGATCTCGCTCGCGCGATCGGTTTCGCGCAGGTGTCGGTCTCGCACGAGGTGAGCCCGCTGATGAAGCTCGTCTCGCGCGGCGACACGACGGTCGTCGACGCATACCTGTCGCCGATCCTGCGTCGGTACGTCGACGAGGTCGAGCGCGACTTGGGTGCCGGTCGCTATCGGCTGCAGCTCATGCAGTCGTCGGGCGGCCTCACCGACGCCCGGCGCTTCCAGGGGAAGGACGCGATTCTCTCCGGGCCGGCCGGCGGCATCGTCGGTGCCGTCGAGGTTTCGCGGCTGGCCGGGTTCGAGCGGATCATCGGCTTCGACATGGGCGGCACGTCGACCGACGTGACCCATTGGGCCGGCGAATACGAGCGCGCGTTCGTCACCGAGGTCGCCGGCGTGCGGTTGCGGGCGCCGATGATGAGCATCCACACGGTCGCCGCCGGCGGCGGCTCGATCTGCACGTTCGATGGCGCGCGCCTTCGCGTCGGCCCGCAATCGGCCGGCGCGAATCCGGGCCCGGCCAGCTATCGCCGGGGCGGTCCGCTGACGGTGACCGACTGCAACGTCATGGTCGGCAAGCTCGATCCGGATCTGTTCCCGAAGGTGTTCGGCCCGGATGGCGATGCGCCACTCGACGCCGAGGTCGTGCGGCGCAAGTTCGAGGCGCTCGCCGCCCGGATCGAAGCGTCGACGGGCCTTGCGCGCACGCCCGAGCAGATCGCCGACGGCTTCCTCGACATCGCCGTCGAGAACATGGCGAACGCGATCAAGCACATTTCCGTGCAGCGCGGCTACGACGTCACCGGCTATACGCTGTGCTCGTTCGGAGGCGCGGGCGGCCAGCACGCGTGCCGCGTCGCCGACGCGCTCGGCATGACGCGCGTGTTCATCCATCCGCTCGCCGGCGTGCTGTCCGCGTACGGGATGGGGCTTGCGGACGTGCGCGCGCTGCGCCAGCAGGCGGTCGAGGCGCGGCTGTCGCATGCGTCGCTGGAAGCGGCGCGCGTCGCATTCGCGTCGCTCGATGACGCCTGCCGCCGCGACGTCGAGACACAGGGCGTGCCGTCCGCGCGCATCGGATGTGAGCGGACGCTGCAGCTCAAGTACGAAGGTACCGACACGACGCTGCCGGTGCCGATGTCGGCGCAGGTCGACGACGTGCTGCGCGACTTCGAGCGGCGCTATCGGCAGCAGTACGGCTTCCTGATGCCGGGCAAGGCGCTCGTGATCGAGGCGATCGCCGTCGAGGCAATCGGCAGGACGCACGACGTCGACGACGAGCGGCGCGCCTTTCCGATGCGCGAAGGGGCGCTCGCGCCGTTTCGCCGCAGCCGGATCCACACGAACGGCGCCTGGCGCGAAGCCGCGGTGTTCGCACGCGAGGACCTCCGTCCCGGCGACACGATCGACGGGCCCGCGATCGTCCGCGAGCAGAACGCGACGACGATCCTCGAGCAGGGATGGCGCGCGACGCTCACGGAGCGCGATCACCTGATCCTCGAGCGCGTCGTCCCCGTCGAGCGCGCGCACGCGATCGGCACCACCGCCGATCCGGTGATGCTCGAGGTCTTCAACAACCTGTTCATGGCGATCGCCGAGCAGATGGGCGTGACGCTCGCGAACACGTCGTACTCGGTGAACATCAAGGAGCGGCTCGACTTCTCGTGCGCGCTGTTCGACGCCGAAGGAAACCTCATCGCCAACGCACCGCACATGCCGGTGCATCTGGGCTCGATGGGCGAGAGCGTGAAGACGATCATCGAGCGGCGGCGCGCCACGATGCAGCCGGGCGACGTCTTCGTGCTCAATGCGCCGTACAACGGCGGAACGCACCTGCCCGACGTCACGGTGATCGCCCCGGTATTCATGACGAAAGTGGGGTCGGAGACGACTCTCGAGGAATCGGATGCGAGGCCTGGCAGCGCGGAAAAGTCGTCTCCGACCCCACTCTTGCCGGAGTTCTACGTCGCCTCCCGCGGCCACCACGCCGACATCGGCGGCATCACGCCGGGATCGATGCCACCCGACTCGACGCACGTCGA
>DATIEN010000072.1:0-12282 GCA_035455705.1 Casimicrobiaceae bacterium
GATACCGATCCCCCGCTCGACGAGCCGGGTCTCGTGCAGATGCTGAAGCATCGCGCCCGGCAGATCGGCGTCGCGCACGTCTATCCGGTCGGCGCCTTGACCGTGCGGCTCGAAGGCACGACGCTGACCGAGATGGGCGAGCTCGCGGCCGCCGGCTGCGTCGCATTTTCGCAGGCCGACGTTCCGCTCTCCGACACGCTGATGCTCTTTCGCGCGCTGCAGTACGCAGGCACGTTCGGCCACCGCGTCTGGCTGCGTCCGCAGGACCCGTACCTCGCGCAGGGCGGCGTCGCGCACGACGGGGAAGTCGCGACGCGCCTCGGGCTCCCCGGCATTCCGGTGGCCGCCGAGACGATCGCGCTGTCGAAGCTGTTCGGGCTCGTGCGCGCGACGGGCGTCGGAATCCACCTCTGTCGCCTGTCGTCCGCGGCGGGCGTCGAGATGGTCCGCGCGGCCAAGGCCGACGGCCTCCCGGTCACGTGCGACGTCGACGTTCACCACCTGCACCTGTCGGACATCGACATCGGTTGGTTCGACGCCAAGGCGAACCTGATGCCGCCGCTTCGCAGCACGCGCGACCGCGACGCGCTGCGCAGCGCGGCGCTCGACGGCACGATCGACGCGATCTGCTCGGATCACGCACCGGTCGACGACGACGGCAAGCAGCTTCCGTTCGCCGAGGCCGAGCCGGGCGCGAGCGCACTCGAGCTGCTGCTGCCGCTCACGCTGCAATGGGCGAAGGCGATGCACGTGCCGCTCGCCGATGCGCTCGCTCGCATCACCACCCGGCCCGCGGCGATCCTCGGCATCTCGACGCCGTCGCTCGCGCCGGGCATGCCGGCGAACGTGTGCGTCTTCGACCCGGACGCTGCGTGGATCGTGCGCGCCGAGACATTGCGAAGCCAGGGCAAGAACACGCCGTTTTTGGGCCTCGAGACCGTCGGACGCGTTCGCTTCACGCTCGTGGGCGGCAGCGTCGTCCACGAGAGCTGAAGCCGTCGTCGATCGCGACAGCGAGCCCTGCGTCGATCGGGCGGCGAGGGCGCGATGCGGTGCGGCGGACGCCTTTGCCTATTCCGACGCGCCCTTCCGCTCTGTCGCCGAACCCGGCGCCATGTCCGCGGCGATGTCGACCCAGCCTCCGCCCATCGCCTTGTAGAGGTTCACGCTCGACGAAAGCAGCGACGCGCGTATGTTCGCGAGCGAAAGCTCGGCGGGAAACAGCGATTGCTCCGCCTGCAGCACGGTCGAGTACGGCGCGTAGCCACCGGTGTATTGCAGGTTCGCGAGGCGATCGTAGGTCGTCAACGCGTCGACGAGCTTTTTCTGCGCCTCGAGCTGCTCGGCGAGCTTCTGCCGGGCGACGAGCGCGTTGTCGACGTCGCCGAACGCGTTCTTTGATCGCCTGGCGATAGTTCGCGAGCGCGGCGCGCTGCGCCGCTTCCGCTTGCGCGACCTGCGCGCTCACCAGCCCGGACGTGAAGATCGGGCCGTGCGCTTGTCGAGAAAGCCGGAAACGCGAGCCTGGATGTTCACCGCGTGCGAGCTTTGCGTCTGTGCGATGTATTCGGCGACGACGGGCACGTCCTTCGCCTCGATGGTCACGACGCTGGCCTCGGCTGGTCCCTGTGCGCGGGCAGTGCCGGCTTGTTTTCGCGGCTGCAGCCGGCGATCAGCAAGGCGGCGACGAGCGCGCACGCGAGTCGCGGCAAGCGCCGCCGACGCATGTCGACCCCCGAGGCGCGATCACGACCGCTGCACCCGCGCATGTCAACCTCCCTGATGACATCGCTTCCGTCGGCCATGGACCGCCGGACGCCTCGACGCCGAGGCCGGGCGAGTTCACCCTTTCGACGCCGAACACGCGCGAGAGCCGGCGGAACCCGCCGCATCGCCCGCGCTCCAAGCACCGGACACGTTCATGACGACGATCACCACTTCCGCCGCTGGCCTCGTCGAAGGCGAGGTCGACGTGCCGGCGCCCGACCGACCCCTTCCCGCTTACCGCGCGATGCCGTCTGGCGGGCGGGTCCTTCCGACGATTCTCGTCGTGCAGGAAATCTTCGGCGTGCACCCGTGGATCCGCGACGTGTGCCGCCGCTTCGCAAGGCTCGGGTACTACGCGATCGCGCCGGACCTTTACGTGCGGCAGGGCGATCCGTCGAAGATCGCCGACACGCAGACCCTGATCCGCGCCATCGTCGCGAAAGTGCCCGACGAGCAGGTCTTGCGCGACCTCGATGCGACCGTTGCGTACGCGCAATCGAGCGGCGACGCCGACACGTCGAGGCTCGGCATCACCGGCTTCTGCTGGGGCGGGCGCATCGTCTGGATGTATGCGGCGCACGAACCCCGCGTCAAGGCCGCCGTCGCGTGGTACGGGCCCGTTGCGCGCGTCTATCACGAAGGCGACCGGACGCCGCGCGACGTCGTGCAGAACGTTCGCGCCGCGGTTCTCGGGCTCTACGGCGGCGCCGATCCGGGCATTCCCGTCGACTCGACGCGCACGATCGGCGACGCGATGCGCAGGGCGGGGAAGACCGTCGAGATCGTCACCTATCCCGACGCACCGCACGCGTTCTTTGCCGACTACCGGCCGAGCTATCGCAAGCAGCCTTCCGACGACGCGTGGCAACGCGCCGTCGACTGGTTCAGCCGCTACCTGTAACGCCGGCCGCGTTCAGCGCGAACCACGCGCCGAGCGCGATCAGCAATACCGCCAGCGCGCGTGTCAGCCGCTCGAGCGGTAGCGCCGCGGCGAGCCTTCGGCCCGCGAAGACGCCGGGCACGAGCGCGAGACCGATCCCGGTGGCGGCGGCAACGTCGACGCCGCCGCGGAGCGCATTGCCGAGCGTGGCCATCGCAGCGATCGGCAGCTGCGCGAGCTGGCCGATCGCGACGGCGGCGAGCAGCGGCACGCCGCGCCAAAGCTGCATCGGGACGAGCACCATCGGACCGCCGGTGCCGGTCAACGCCGACACGAAACCGCCGAAAGCGCCGACGGCGCAGTCGGCGCGCGCCGACGTCGCACGCGAGGCGCGGCGCTCGGCCGTCGCGCGCTGCGCCAAAACGCGGATGCCGGTCGCCGCGAGGAGCACGGCGAGCACGGCGAGCGACAGTCGCTTCGGGGCGTAGCCCAGCACGATCGCGCCAACGAACGCGCCGGGCAGCGTCGCGACGACGAGGGGCCATCCGCCTGCGAGCTCAACGCGTTCGGCGCGCGCGAACATGGCGAGCGCCGCGAGTCCCGTCGCAACGAAGCTTGCCGAACTGATCGTGATCGCGTCGCGGACGTCCAGCCCGACGACGCCGATCAGAAAAGGCGACAGCAGGATGCCGCCGATGCCGATACTGCCGATCAGTACGCCGATCGCCAGCGCCGCGGCGAGCGTCGCGAGCAGGGAGGCGTAGCTTGCGAAGAGCGGATCCGGCAAGCGGCGGCGTTCGATTGCGCGGGGTGCGGCGGGCGAGCGGCAGGCGCTATCGCTTCGCGGCGTCGCGGGGCGCGCGGCCCATCGCGTAGAACTCGTCGTTGGGCCGCATCGAGATCAGGTTCGCCATACGGTTGGAGAGCGCGAAGAACGCGGCGATCGCGCCGATGTCCCAGATGTCCTCGTCGCTGAAGGCGGCCTCCCGCAGCGCGGCGAAATCCGCGTCGTCGACCGCGGCGCTGTTCAGCGCGATCTTCATCGCGAACGCGAGCATCGCCTGCTGTCGCGGCGTGATGTCGGCCTTCCGGTAGTTCACGGCGACCTGATCGGCGACGAGCGGGTTCTTCGCGTAGATGCGCAGGATCGCACCGTGCGCGACGACGCAGTACAGGCAGTCATTGGCGCCCGACGTCGCGACGACGATCATTTCGCGCTCGGCCTTGGTGAGCCCGCCTTCCTTCAGCATCAGCGCGTCGTGGTAGGCGAAGAACGCACGGAACTCGTCGGGACGGTGCGCGAGCGTGACGAACACGTTCGGCACGAATCCGGCCTTCTCCTGCACCGCCTCGATCCGCGCCCGGATGTCGTCGGGCAGCTCGTCGAGCCTGGGAACCGGATAGCGGCTGACGGGCGACGCCTCTGCAACACGGTCCTTCGCGCTCATCGAGCCAGTGTAGCAGCAGCGCGGCCTCCCGAAAGCCGGCATACAATCGCGCCGGACGAAAGCCATGGCCGGCACGCCGATCGCGCGCAACGCACCGTGCCCCTGCGGAAGCGGCAGGCGCTTCAAGCATTGCCATGGCGAGGAGCGATGGCCCGCCGACATCGACGTCGCGGCGATCGATTTCGTCGTCGCCGGCGCACAGCGAAGCGGAACCACGTCGCTCGACCTCGAGTTCCGTCGCCATCCGTCCGTCGCCATGCCCGCTGCCCGCAAGGAGCTGCACTTCTTCGACGACGACGCGCGCTTTCGTGATGCGGTCGTCGACTATGCGCCGTATCACGCGAGCTTCCCGCCGCGGCGGCCCGGCGAGTTGCGCGGCGAGGCGACACCGAGCTACATGTACTGGAACCCGGCCGCGGAGCGGATCGCGCGCTACAACCCGGCGATGAAGGTCATCGTCGTTCTGCGCAATCCGATCGCGCGCGCGTTCTCGCACTGGAACAAGGAGCGCCAGAACGGACGCGAGCCGCTGCCGTTCCTTGCCGCGCTCGTGGCGGAAGCCGACCGGGCGAAAGCCTCGCGCACCGGACAGGATCGCAGGACGTCGTACGCCGATCGGGGTCGCTATGCCGGTCAGCTGCGCCGGCTCGCGGCGCATTTTCCGTCGTCGCAGCTGCTCGTGTTGCGAAGCGAGGCGTTGACGGACGAGCCCGCGTCGACGCTCGCGCGCATCGCGGGCTTCCTCGACGTGCCGCCATTCCCGAACGCCGAGCCCATCCGCGCGAACGCGCGCCGCTACGAGCGGCCCATGCGTCGCGAGGAGTGGGAGTGGCTGGCCGAGCGCCTGGCGCCCGAGATCCGCGAGCTCGAAGCGCTGCTCGGCTGGGATTGCTCGGACTGGCTTGCACCGCCCGCATTCGACGGGCCGAACCCCGAGAATGAGCGCGTAAGCGCCGCGCGCTAGCGCGCCTTACGGCCTCGGCGGAACGTAACCGGCGGGCATCTCGGCGCCGCCGCCGAAGAAGTGCTTCTCCATCTGCTCCGCAAGCCACTTGCGCGCGCGCGGATCGGCGAGCGACAGGCGGTTCTCGTTGACGAGCATCGTCTGGTGGCGCAGCCACTGCTGCCACGCTTCCTTCGAGACGTTCTCGTAGATGCGCTTGCCGAGCTCGCCAGGATACGGCGGAAAATCGAGCCCCTCCGCCTCGCGGCCGAGCTTCACGCACTTCACCATTCGAGCCATCGCGATTTCCTTTGCGCTTCTTCGTGCGGACGCGTTCCGCATCCGCTACAGATTCTTCACGTACACCTGCGATTTGCGCTGGTAATTGTAGAGCGCCTGTTTCTGCTGCGGCAGGTCGGCGACCGAGCCGGTGCGGAACCCGCGCTCGAGGAACCAGTGCGCGGTCTTCGTCGTGAGCACGAAAAGCTGCGTGAGCTTGAGCCTCCGCGCGCGCTGCTCGATCTCGTTCATCAGCGCCTCGCCGTAGCCTTCGCGCCGAAAATCGGGATGAACGGCAAGCGCCGCAAGCTCCCCGACGCGCTCCTGCGGAAACGCATAGAGCGCCGCGCAGCCGATGATGTGGTTGTCGTACTCGGCGACGACGAAGCGCTCGATCTCGCTCTCCAGCCGCTCGCGCGAACGGCGCACCAGAACGCCCTGTTCCTCCAGCGGCCCGATGATCGACAGGATGCCGCCGACGTCGTCGATCGTCGCGGGCCGGAGGTGCGCGAGCGCGGTCGCCGCGATCATCGTGCCGACGCCGTCGCGGGTGAAGAGCTCGAGCAGAAGCGCTCCGTCGTGGTGGCGGCTGATGATGTGCGCGCGCGCCACGCCGTTGTTGCACGCGCGGATCGCCGCCGGCAGGTAGAGCCGGATGTCGGGCGGCAGGCGCTCGGGACGCTCGAGCAGCTTCTCGGCCTCCGTCGTCGACAGGTCCGACAGGAGCTGGCGCCGGGCGTTCCGCACGCCGTCGGCGTCGGTGAGGAAGATGAGCTTCGTCGCGTCCATCTTGACCGCGCATTGCATCGCGACCTCCTCGACGGTCAGGTTGAAGATCTCGCCGGTCGGCGAATAGCCGGTCGGCGAGATGAGCACGATGTCGCCATCGTCGAGCCGCTGCTGGATCGCCTCCGTGTCGATGCGCCGCACCTCGCCGGACAGCTGCATGTCGACGCCGTCCACGATGCCCATCGGCTTGGCCGTCAGGTAATTGCCGCTGGACACGCGGTTGCGCGCGCCGGCCATCGGCGAGTTGGCGAGGCCGAGCGACAGGAGCGCCTCGATCCGCGCGCGCACCTGGCCCGCCGCCTCCAGCACGCAGTCCATCGCGTCGTTGTCGGTGATCCGCACGCCGTTCGCGTAACGGCTCTCGATGTTCTGCGCGGCGAGGATCGCCTCCACCTGCGGCCGGCAGCCGTGGGCGACGATGATGCGGATGCCGAGGCTGTGCAGCAGGTTCAGGTCGTGCACCACGCCCAGGAACGACTCGTCGGCGACGACCTCCCCGCCGAACGCGATCACGAACGTCTTGCCCCGGAACGCGTGCACGTACGGGGCCGCCGCGCGGATCCAATGCACGAACGCGCGCATCGTCGCCGAGTTGACCGGCGGCGTCTCGTCGGGTGCGCGCTGTGGCATCTACACCGCTCCACGCTCGCCGTTGCGCCGCTTCGCTGCCCCCGGCGGGGGTGGAATTCGCGCCTCGGGGCGGTCCGTCGGCCTATTTGAATCCCCCACGCTCGCTGCCCCCGGCGGGGGCGGAATTCGCGCCTCGGGGGGGCCCGTCGGCTCATTTGAATCCCCCACGCTCGCTGCGCTCGCTGCCCCCCGCGGGGGTGGAATTCGCGCCTCGGGGCGGCCCGTCGGCGCGAATGGCGGGTTCCGTTTCATGAGGGGCGCGATTATAGCCGCCACTTTATAATCGACGTGCCCGTGACCTCGCCGCTCCTCGCCAATCTCAACCCGCAACAGCTCGAAGCCGTCACCCTCCCGCATGCCTCCGCGCTGATCCTCGCCGGCGCGGGGAGCGGCAAGACGCGTGTGCTGACGACGCGCATCGCGTGGCTGCTGGCAACCGGTCAGGCGACCCCGCTGTCGATCCTCGCCGTGACTTTCACGAACAAGGCGGCGAAGGAGATGCTCGCGCGGCTATCGGCGTTGACGCCCGTCAACGTCCGCGGCATGTGGGTCGGCACGTTCCACGGCCTCTGCAACCGGATGCTGCGCATGCATTACCGCGAGGCGGGACTGCCGCAGCTCTTCCAGATCCTGGACACGCAGGACCAGCTCGCCGTCATCAAGCGGATGTACCGCGCTCATTCGATCGACGACGAGCGGTACCCGCCGCGCGAGCTGCAGTGGTTCATCGCCGCCGAGAAGGAGGAGGGGCGGCGCCCGAACGCGGTCGACGCCGGCGACGACTACACGCGGCGCCAGGTCGAGCACTACGCGCTCTACGAGGCGATGTGCCAGCGCGAGGGCGTCGTCGACTTCGCCGAGCTGCTGCTGCGTTGTTACGAGCTGCTGGCCCACAACGACTCGATCCGCGAGCACTACCGGCGCCGCTTCTCGCACCTGCTCGTCGACGAATTCCAGGACACGAACAGCCTGCAGTATCGCTGGCTGCAGATGCTGACGGGGCCCAACGCCGCCGTGTTCGCCGTCGGCGACGACGACCAGTCGATCTACGCGTTCCGCGGCGCGAACGTCGCGAACATGCAGCACTTCGAGCGCGATTTCGCCCGGCCCGATCGGCCGGTCAAGCTGATCAAGCTCGAGCAGAACTATCGCTCGCACGGCAACATCCTCGACGCGGCCAACGCGCTCATCAAGAACAACGCGACGCGCCTCGGCAAGAACCTGTGGACGAGCGAGGGCCACGGGGAGCCGGTGCGGGTATTCAACGCGCCGTCGGACTTCGACGAGGCGTCGTTCATCGTCGACGTCGTGCAGGGCCTGGCGGGCGAAGGGCTGGCGCTCGACCAGATCGCGCTCCTCTACCGCAGCAACGCGCAATCGCGGGTGCTCGAGCACGCACTGTTCAATGCGGCGCTGCCGTACCGCGTCTACGGCGGTATGCGCTTCTTCGAGCGGGCGGAGATCAAGCATGCGCTCGCGTACCTGCGGCTTCTCGCCGAGCCCGGCGACGACGGCGCGTTCCTGCGCGTCGTCAACTTTCCTCCGCGCGGAATCGGCGCGCGCACGCTCGAGCAATTGCAGTCGTCGGCGACGGCCGGCGGAACGACGCTGTGGCAGGTCGCGTGCGAGGGCTCGGTCAAGGGGAAGTCCGGCGCGTCGCTCGCGGGTTTCGTGCGGCTGATCGAGGACATGCGCAACGCGACGGCGGTTTTGCCGTTGCAGGAAACGGTCGCGCACGTTATCGCGGCGTCCGGGCTTCTCGGGCACTACCGGCAGGAAAAGGACGGCAGCGAGCGCGTCGAGAACCTCGAGGAGCTCGTCAACGCAGCCCGGAATTTCGTGCGCGAGGCCGATCTCGCGGTGGATGCACCGATTCGGATCGCGAGTGCCGGTGATGCGCTGCCCACGGCGACCGGGCGGCAGGGTCCGGCGAACGGGGAGGCGAAGGCCGATGCCGAGTCGTCGGCCCGCGACGAGGGCGCATCCGATCCGTTGACGGCGTTTCTCGCGCACGCGGCGCTCGAAGCCGGTGAAACGCAGGCGGCCGAAGGACGCCCGGCACTGCAACTCATGACGATCCACTCGGCGAAGGGCCTCGAGTTCCACACGGTGTTCGTCACCGGGCTCGAGGAAGGGCTCTTCCCGCACGAGAACAGCCTGAACGAGTACACGGGCGTCGAGGAGGAGCGGCGCCTCATGTACGTCGCGGTCACGCGTGCGCGGCGCCGGCTGTACCTGTCGCTCGCGCAAAGCCGCATGCTGCACGGCCAGGTGCGTTACAACATCGGCTCGCGCTTCATCGGCGAGATCCCATCCGAGCTTTTGCAGTGGCTCTCGCCGCGCGAGCGTCGCAGCGCCTACGCGGTCGATCGCGGCGAATCGGACAACGGCGGGCTCGCGCAGCGCGCGCCGACGACCGAGGCGAACGGCCCGCGGGCGACGCCGCCCGCGCCCACGTGGCGGATCGGCCAGAGCGTTCGCCATTCGAAGTTCGGGATTGGCGTCATCATCGATGCCGAGGGACGCGGCAGCGACGCGCGCGTGCAGGTCAACTTCCGCGACGCGGGCGTCAAATGGCTCGCACTCGACTACGCGCGGCTCGAGGCGGCCTGAGGGCGACTACTTCGGTTCGTCGGAGTGGAATACGTCGCGATAGCTTACGTAATCGGAGATGTGCAGCGTCGCGATGAAGAACGCCACGTACGGGAGCACGGCGAGCGCGGCGATCGTCGCGTTGAGCGGCGCCGGCACGAGCAGCGCGAGCATCGTCGTGACGAGGGACGGCACGATGATGCCGAAGACGAAGATCGCGAGCGCGTAGCGCGACGCGGCGCGCCAGTTCGCGAGCGCGGCGCGAAAGCTCGCCCGCAGCGCCGTTGCGAGCCGTGCGTCCTGGAACACGACGAGCGCGGGCGCCCACCACAGCGCCATCAGCGTCGGCAGCGCGCAAAGCGCTCCGAACAGCATCGCAAGGTGCACGCGCGGCATCGCGAGCACGTGCTGCCAGTGGCGCGCCGCCGCCGCCGGATCGTCCTCGGCGGACGGGGCGCCGTACATGAGATCGAGCAGCAGTCCCCCATCGATCAGCGACGTCGCGACGAGCGCCAGCGAGATGCCGACGACGAATACGAGGCCGAGCGGCAGCAGCGCGCGCAGGTTCGCGCCGAAGCCGCGAAAGATCATCGAAACCCCCGGCCTGCCGCCGCGTTCCTGCGTCCATGCGGCAGCGAGAAAGCCGACGGAGAGGACCGGCTTCACCAGCGGCGCGGCGATGCTCCCGATGAACGGCAGCGCCTCGATCGCGAGCAGCAGCACGTAATAGGCGAGCAGCAGGCCGATCCAGGCGAGGCGATGCTGCGTGAACATCGCGTAGCTGCGGCGCAGCCACGCCGTTCCTCGGCGCCCTTCGTGCCGCGTGAACGGAATGTCCGCGACGGGCATCGAGCTTCGCGTCGCGTCCGGTTTCAAACGTCGAGCGGCCGCGCCGGCGCTGCGGCACGTGCTCGCAGGATGCGCTCGAACGGCGCCGGATCGTGCGCGTGAGTGAGCTCGCCCGGCCGCGGCAGGTACAGGTCGTAGAGCCGCGAGACCCAGAAGCGGAGCGCGGCGGCGCGCAACAGCGCGTGCCATTGGCCGCGTTCGTCGTCGGTCAGCGGGCGCACGACGTGGTAGGCGCTCACCATGGCGCGTGCGCGCTCAGCGTCGAGCGCGCCGTCGCCGTCGGTCACGCACCAGTCGTTGACGGCGATGGCGAGGTCGTACGCGAAGAATTCGGTCGCCGCGAAACCGAAGTCGATGATGCCGGCGACGCGTCCGTCGGAGAAGAGCACGTTGTCGCAAAAGAGATCGCCGTGGATGGCGCCCCTCGGCAGCTTCACCTTGCCGAATCCGGTCTGGAACTTCACCTCCGCCGACAGAAGCGCGTTCTGCTCGCCGGTGATGAATGGCCGCACCGCGCGCGCGGCCTGTCGCCACCATGCAGGGCCGCGCCGGTTGGTAAGCCGGGCGCGATAGGTTTGCGACGCGCGGTGCAGCTGTGCAAGGGCCGCGCCGACGGCTGCGCAGTCGGCGTCCGAAGGCGCTTCGATCGGCGCACCTTCGATGCGCGTGACCAGTCCCGCCGGACGGCCGTTCAAGTGCGAGAAGAGCGCACCCGTCCGGTCGGCTACCGGTGCGGGGACGTGCACGCCGGCGCGCGCGAGATGCGCCATCAGGTTCAAATAGAACGGCAGTTCGTCGGAAGGCAGCCGCTCGTAGAGTGTCAGCACGTAACGGCCGCGCTCCGTCGTGACGAAATAGTTGGTGTTCTCGATGCCGGCCGCGATGGGTGCGTGCTCGACGAGCGAGCCGAGCGCATAGCGCGCGAGCCACGCATCGAGTTCGTCGGGGGTGACGGCGGTGTAGACGGACATGAAAACGCGTACCCCGTCGCGGCGGTACACCCAAAGCGCGTTTCAGATCGTGCGTGTCAAACCGGAACCGCGTTGCGAATCGGCCGGCGGGCCGCTCCCGACGGCCCGCGCTCGCAACGCAGCGCTAGAACGAGAACAGCACCCACATCGGAACCTTGAGCGTCGGATCGAGGCTGTCGCGGCGGATGTACGTGGCGCCGTTCACGTCCGGAACCAGATAGTACGGCCGCCCGTAACGCGGCGTCACGCGCACGTAGCGGAGCTGACCCTGGATGCGCACTTCTTCCGTCTGCTGATTGTCGTCGTGCAGGATCGTCACCTGCGGCTCCGTATCGGAGTCGAGGACGTCGGGCGCAGGCGGCGGCGGAAGCGGTTCGGTGCGCGCCGGCGCCTGTGCGAGGCTCCAGCCGGCGACCATGGAGAGCAGCAGCATCAAAGCGGGGCGACGTGCATCCATGGCGGTGGACTCGAGGAGGAGTTGAAGTTAATGCGAACCGTACGACGAGAACGAATTCATTCTAGCAAACGCAGTGCTGTCCGTTACCATCGCGCACCCCGAAATGGCGTCGGCGGGGCGCCGATCCTCATGTCGGTGCAATCCCACACCGGCGATCAGAGATTGAGCAGCTTCTCGCGCTCGTCGCGGGACGGCTGGAAGCCGCGGTTCTCGTAGAACGAGAAGATCGCCTCTACGACCGCGTCGGGATCGTCGATCACGCGCATGAGGCTCAGGTCGTGCTCTCCAATCATCCCTTCTCCGGCGACCTTGTCGTCGAGCCAGTCGAGGAAGCCCTGCCAGAACGGGCCGCCGACGAGAATGATCGGGATGCGCCGGCTCTTCCCCGTCTGCACGAGCGTCAGGCATTCGGTCAGCTCGTCGAGCGTGCCGAAGCCGCCGGGCAGCACGACGTACGCCGACGCGAAGCGGACGAACATCATCTTCCGCGCGAAGAAGTAGCGGAAGTCGAGGCTCACGTCCTGGAATTGATTGCCCGCCTGCTCGTTGGGCAGCTCGATGTTGAGGCCGATCGCCGGCGCACGTCCGGCGTGCGCACCGTGGTTCGCTGCCTGCATCAAGCCCGGTCCACCGCCGGAGATCACCGAGAAGCCTGCGTCCGAGAGCTTGCGCGCGAT
>DATIEN010000073.1:0-8417 GCA_035455705.1 Casimicrobiaceae bacterium
GCCCGCCGGCGCTCGAGGATCGGCAGGTAAGCGCCGAGAAAGGCATCGCCGACGCTTCGCGTCATCGCGAACGCGCGCGCGAATCCGGCTTCGTCGAAATCGTCGTAGAAGATGCCGCCGACGCCCCGCGCCTCGCTGCGATGGCGCAGGAAGAAGTAGTCGTCGCAGGCGCGCTTGAATCGCGGATAGAGGTCGTGACCATGCGGCGCGAGCGCATCGCGGCACGCCGCGTGGAAGTGCTGCGCGTCCTCGACGAAGCCATAGACCGGCGTCAGGTCCATGCCGCCGCCGAACCACCAGAGCGGCGTATCGCCGGCCGCGGCGGGCTGCGCGCAGAAATGCCGGACGTTGAGGTGCACGGTCGGCGCATAGGGGTTGCGCGGGTGCAGCACCAGCGACACGCCGATCGCCTGCCACGCGCGCCCGGCGAGATTGGGACGATGCGCGGTCGCCGATGCGGGCAGCGCAGCACCCGAGACGTCGGAGAAAAGAACGCCTGCGCGCTCGAGGATCGTGCCGTCCTCGAGCGACATCGACACGCCGCCGCCACCCTCGGCGCGCTGCCATTCGTCGTGCCGGAATTCCCGCTCGCCGCACGCCACGAGGCGCTGCACGATCGTCTGCTGCAGCGTACGCATGTACGCGCCGACCGCGGCGACGTCCGGGCGGTCGTCGAGGGGCAGTACGCTCTCCTGCGGCGGCTTCGCCATCGGCGTTTCGGGATCAGGTGCCGTTGCGCCGCGCGAGCGCGCGATGACCGATGTCGTGGCGAAACTGCATTCCGTCGAAATGGATGGATGCGACCGCCGCATACGCCATGCGCTGCGCCTGGCGCAGCGAATCGCCGAGCGCCGTGACGCCGAGGACGCGCCCGCCGCTCACTTCGATTCGACCGTCGCGCACGACGGTTCCCGCGTGAAAGACGAAGACGTCCGGATGCGAATCGGGGGAAACGCGATCGAGTCCGTCGATCGCGTCGCCGCGACGCGGCGTCTGCGGATACCCGGCGGCCGCGAGCACGACGGTGAGCGCCGAGCGCCGGTCCCATTCTGCCTCGACGCGGTCGAGCGTGCCGTCGACCGCGTGCTCGATCAGCGTCACGAGGTCCGAGCGCAGCCGCACCAGGATCGGCTGCGCCTCGGGATCGCCCAGGCGGCAGTTGTATTCGAGCACGCGCGGCACGCCGGCGCGGTCGATCATCACGCCGACGTACAGGAAACCGGTGTAAGCCATGCCCTCGGCCGCCATGCCGTTGATGGTCGGCACGACGATGTCGCGCATGATTCGCGCGTGGATCGTCGGCGTGACGACGGGCGCCGGCGAATACGCGCCCATGCCGCCGGTATTCGGCCCCTCGTCGCCCGCGAGCAGACGCTTGTGGTCCTGGCTCGACGCGAGCGGCAGCACGTGCGCGCCGTCCGCCATCACGATGAAGCTCGCTTCCTCGCCTTCGAGGAAATCCTCGATGACGACGCGCGCGCCCGCCGCACCGAGCGCCCCGCCTTCGAGCATCGCGTCGATCGCACGATGGGCTTCGCCGGCGTCGGTCGCGACGACGACACCCTTGCCGGCGGCAAGCCCGTCGGCCTTCACGACGATCGGCGCGCCGTGCGCGTCGACGTAAGCATGCGCTTCGCCCGCATTCGTGAAGGTCCGATGCGCGGCCGTCGGAATGCGGTGCCGCGCCATGAACCCCTTCGCGAAGTCCTTCGAGCTTTCGAGTTGCGCGGCGGCGCGGGTCGGACCGAAGATTCGCAATCCCGCGGCGCGGAACGCGTCGACGATGCCCGCCGCGAGCGGCGCTTCGGGTCCGACGATGGTCAGCGCGACTTCCTCGCGCTTGGCGAAGTCGACGAGAGCCCCGATGTCGTCGATCGGCACGTTTTCGAGATCGGGATCGGCGCCGGTGCCGGCGTTGCCGGGCGCGACGAAAACCTTCGACACGCGCGGCGACTGCGCGACCTTCCACCCGAGCGCGTGCTCGCGGCCGCCGCTGCCGACGACGAGGACGTTCATCAACGCGCAGCGTCCACGTGCGCGCTAATGACGGAAATGGCGGACGCCGGTGAACACCATCGCGACCCCTCGCTCGTTGGCGGCGGCGATCACCTCGTCGTCGCGCACGCTGCCGCCCGGCTGGATCACGGCCGTCGCGCCGTTGTCGGCGACGACGTCGAGCCCGTCGCGGAAAGGGAAGAACGCGTCGGACGCGGCGACGGAGCCGGCGAGCGACAGGTTCGCATCGGCGGCCTTCATCGCGGCGATCCGCGTCGCGTCGACGCGGCTCATCTGCCCGGCGCCGATACCGAGCGTCCGCCGGTCGCGCGCGTAGACGATCGCGTTCGACTTGACGAAGCGCGCGACACGCCACGCGAACAGGAGGTCGGCGGTCTGCACCGGCGTCGGGGCGGCACGCGTCACGACTCGCAGATCGGCGGCACCAACCGCTCGCTCGTCGGCGGTTTGCACGAGAAAGCCGCCGCCGACGCGCTTCAGGTCCCATTCGTCGCGCTCGCCGTCGGGCAGCGGCAATTCGAGGACGCGCACGTTCTTCTTCCGCGCGATAACCGGCAGCGCGTCGTCGGCGTATCCGGGCGCGACCACCACCTCGACGAACTGCGCCGACACGGCGTCGAGCGTGGCCGCGTCGACCGTTCGGTTGAACGCGATGATGCCGCCGAACGCCGACACCGGATCGGTCGCGAACGCCGCGCGGTACGCGTCGAGCGGCGCCTCCGCGCTCGCGACGCCGCACGGGTTCGCATGCTTGACGATGACGCAGGTCGGCACGTCGAACGACGTCGCGCAGCGCCACGCGGCATCCGCGTCGGCGACGTTGTTGAACGAAAGCTCCTTGCCCTGCAGTTGACGGTACGACGCCATCGCGGACGCGGCGGCATTCGCGTCGCGATAGAGCGCCGCGCGCTGGTGCGGGTTCTCGCCGTAACGCATCTCCTGGCGCTTGTCGCCGGCGATGTGGATCGACTGCGGAAAGCCGGTCACCTGGCCGGCGGAATCGCGCGCCGTCAGCCAGTTCGCGATCGCGCCGTCGTACGCGGCCGTGTGCGCGAACGCGTGCTGCATGAGTCGAAAACGAATCTTCTGCGAAAGGCTGCCGCCGTTCGCGTCGAGATCGGCAAGCACGACCGCGTAATCGCGGGGATCGACGACGATGCCGACGTCCACCCAGTTCTTCGCCGCCGAGCGGACCATCGCGGGGCCGCCGATGTCGATGTTCTCGATCGCCTCGTCGAGCGTGCAGTCGCTCCTCGCGACGGTTGCCCCGAACGGGTATAAGTTGACGACGACGAGGTCGATCGCGGGGATCGCATGCCGTGCGAGCGCATCGCGGTGCGCGGCGACCTCGCGGCGGGCCAGGATCCCCGCATGGATCTTCGGATGCAGTGTCTTCACCCGGCCGTCGAGCATCTCGGGAAAGGCGGTGTAGCGCGCAACCTCGGTGACGGCGACGCCGTTTTCGGCGAGCAGCCGCGCCGTGCCGCCGGTGGACAGCAGCGCGACGTTGCGCGCGGCGAGCGCGCGGGCGAAGTCGACGATGCCGGTCTTGTCGGAGACCGACAGCAACGCCTGCTTCACAGTCCCCGCCATCGCAGATGCGCCCGGGCGTTCCTCGGTCAGATCAGCTTGTATTTCGCGAGCTTGGCGCGGAGCGTGTTGCGATTGAGCCCCAGCATCTCGGCCGCCTGCGTCTGGTTGCCGTTCGACCGCTCGAGCATCGACGTGAGCAGCGCGCGCTCGACGTGCGCGATGACCATGTCGTAGATGCCGTGCGGGGGCTCTCCGTCGAGGCGGCGGAAGTACTCGTCGAGCGACTGCTCGACGCTGCGGCCGATCTCGTTGCTGCCGTTCAGGCGCAGCGCCCTCTTCATGCTGCGAGCGCCTCGGCTTCGGGGCGCGCCGTGGCACGCGACGCGAGAAGCGACGTCTGCGATCCCGGCCGCGCGTCGTTCGCCGCATTCGGCAGCCGTTCGCACGCGTCCGCGAGACGGCCGAAGAACGCGTCGACGGCCTGGCGCTGCGCGCGCACGGACTCGGCGCGGTTGACCTCCTCGCGCAACAGCGCCGCGCCGGGCAGCGACGCGCTGTACCAGTGCAGGTGCTTGCGTGCGATGCGCACGCCGGGCTCCTCGCCGTAGAACGCATAGTGGTCGTCCAGGTGCTCGAGGATCGCCGCGCGCGCTTCGGCGACCGACGGTGGCGGCAGAGGCCGTCCCGTCTCCAGGTAATGCGCGATCTCGCGAAAAATCCAGGGCCGCCCCTGCGCTGCGCGGCCGATCATCAATCCGTCCACGGCGGTCGATGACAGCACGTCGCGTGCCCGCTGCGGCGTCGCGATGTCGCCGTTTGCGAAAACGGGGATGCGCACGGCGCGCTTGACGGCGCGAACGGTTTCGAATTCGACGGGACCCGCGAAGAGGCACGCGCGCGTACGGCCATGCACGGCAAGTGCGGCAATGCCCGCGTTTTCCGCAATGCGCGCGATCGTCACCGCGTTGCGCGAATGCGGCGACGGGCCGGTACGAATCTTGAGCGTGACGGGCACCGGCACAGATTGGACGACCGCGTCGAGGATGCGCGCGACGAGCGGCTCGTCGGCAAGCAGCGCGGAACCGGCCGCCGCATTGCAGACCTTCTTCGCGGGACAGCCCATGTTGATGTCGATGATCTCCGCACCGCGGTCGACGTTGTAGCGCGCCGCGTCGGCCATCGTAGCCG
Organism: Casimicrobiaceae bacterium; assembly: GCA_035455705.1. Taxonomy (GTDB): domain Bacteria; phylum Pseudomonadota; class Gammaproteobacteria; order Burkholderiales; family Casimicrobiaceae; genus VBCG01. The sequence continues at coordinate 4,738 of DATIEN010000073.1, forward strand.
GATCGGCGCCCGCGATCTGCACGGCGATCGGAGCCGCTTCGCCGGCGTGATCGGTGCGTCGCCGCGACTTGTCGGTGCCGAAGAGCTTCGGGTTCGAAGCCACCATCTCCGACACCGCGTAACCGGCGCCCATGCGCTTGCAAAGCATGCGGAACGGCCGGTCGGTGACGCCCGCCATCGGCGCAACGGCGAGATTGTTCGGCAATGCATGACCACCGATGCGCACGACGAAGAGGAAATTTTCTGCGGAGGGGCTGGAATTATACCCATTCGCATCGTTGCGTCAGCAACCGGGAACACGCGCCTTTCTTGCGCTTCGTCAACGAAATCGGCGACGCGCGTGCGTCGCCGATCCGTTGTCGCGGCGAGCAGACGCTCGCCGCGTTCGGGTGCGCCCGCCTTATTGCGTTGCGCCGCCTTGCGCGGTCTCGTCCTGCTGAACGTCGGAGCCGGTTTCCGGCGGGGTCGCGGCTTCGCCTGGGGTGAAGACGAAGATCTCCTCGACCTCGACAGGCGTGAGACCGTTGTGCTCCGTATCGCGCTGATCCCAGCGCCTGCCCATCTGCGCCATGAACTCGTCGCGGCTGATGCGGCCGTCGTGCTGCGACGCGTAGTCGCTCATCCACGAATTGAAATTGCTCGAGTTGCTGTCGGCGAAGCGCGCAGGACTGCCGCTCTGCGTCGCGCTCGAATGCGTACCGGGCGCATTCGCGTCGACCGCGGAATTCGGTTTCGGCGAGGACATCGTGCTGCCCTGTGTCGCGTTACCCTCGACCTGGGTGTTCACGTCCGGCGGTTCGCCGTTCGTGCGCGTGTCGTCGGCTCGCTGTTTCGCGCTTCAATGCAGGCCGTACAGCATCGTGCGCGCGAAAGTGCGCTTTGCGAACGGCATCGCGTCGAGCAGCATCATGCCAACCCCGCGCGGCACGCGGAGCCACGGCGCGTCGTTGCCGAACAGTCGCACAAGGCCGTGCGTGAATGCAATGCCCGTGCGCCGGTCGCGCGCGCGCACTTCGCTGTAGCGCGCGAGCATCGCCGCCGATCCGACCGCCTCGCGCGGCGAATCGACGATGATCCGCCCGAGCTCGAAGGCGTCGCGAAGCCCCAGATTGAAGCCTTGTGCGGCGATCGGATGCAGCGCCTGCGCGGCGTTGCCGATGACCGCGGTACGCGATGCGGTGATCGTGTCGGCGACTTCGAGCGCGAGCGGGAATGCGCGGCGCTCGCTCACGTCCGCGAAGCCGCGGAAGCGATGGCCGAAGTGCTCGGACAGCGACGCGAGGAACGCATCGTCGCGCAGCGCCAGCAACGCCGGTACGTCGGCGGCCGATCGCGTCCAGATCAACGCGTAGCCGTCGCCGCGCGGCAGCAGCGCGATCGGTCCTTCGCGCGTGAAGCGCTCGAACGCGATGCCGCCATGCGGACGGTCGAGCGTGACCGTCGCGACGACCGCGACCTGGCCGTAGTCGTGACGCCGCCGGCTCATCCCGGGCACCGACGCCGCAGTGCCGTCCGCGACGACGGCGAGCCGCGCGCGAAGCGTGGATTCACCCGGCGTGCCGGCCACCCGCTCGACGCGAAGCGCGGCGCTATCCTGCCCGGGTTCGATGCCGCGAACGGCGCTTTCGTAGCGCACGTCGACGCGCGCCCGCGCAAGGGCGGCGTCGAGGACGTGCGCAAGCGCGCGATACGAGACGACGTAGCCCAGCGCCGGCACGCGCTGCTCGGCCGCCGTCAACTGGACCGCGCCGAATCCGCCCGCCTGCGACACGTCGATTGCGGTGATCGGGGTGACCGCATCGGGCATCGAAGCGAGGGGCGTCCAGGCATGGAGCCGCTCGAAGATGAGCCGCGCGCCATGCGACAGCGCAAGCGTGCGATCGGCGATCCGCGTTTCGCCCGGTCCGCGCGTATCGGCGACGACGACGTCGAGCGTCGTGTCGGCGAGGACGAGCGCAAGCGTGGCACCGACCGGACCGGCGCCGGCGATGGCGACGTCGTGGACCTTAGGCTGCGGCTTCGCCGCTGCACTGCCCCCCGAGGGGGCCTGATTCGCGCATTGAGGCGGCTCGGCGGCGCTCACTTGCCGACGACGGCTTCGACGTCGGCGACGATTTTCGGCGTGGTCGCGGTCAGGTTCTCGACGCCCTCGGCGGTGACGAGAACGTCGTCCTCGATGCGCACGCCGATGTTCCAGAATGCTTCGGCCACGTTGTCCGCAGGCCGGATGTAAGCGCCGGGCTCGACCGTCAGCACCATGCCCGGCACGAGTTTCATCGACTGGCCGCGAACCTGGTAGAGCCCGGCGTCGTGCACGTCCATGCCGAGCCAGTGGCCGGCGCGATGCATGTAGAACTGCTTGTAGCGACCGCTTTCGAGGACCTCGTCGAGCGAGCCCGACAGAAGGCCGAGATCGATGAACCCCTGCGCGAGCACCCGCTCTGCGACCGCGTGGTAGTCGTGGAACGGTACGCCGGGCGCGACCGCGTCGATGCAGGCAAGCTGCGCGGCGAGCACGATCTCGTAGATCGCCTTCTGGGGCCCGCTGAACCTGCCGTTCACCGGGAACGTGCGCGTGATGTCCGACGCGTAGCCCCGGTATTCGCAGCCGGCGTCGATCAACAAGAGCTCGCCGTCGTTCATCTGCCGGTCGTTGTCGCGGTAGTGCAGCACGCAGGCGTTGGGCCCCGAGGCCACGATCGAGCTGTACGCGACCGCCTGCGCGCCTTCGCGCAGGAACTCGTGCAGCAGCTCGGCCTCGATCTCGTACTCGTACATCCCGGGGCGCACGGCGCGCATCGCCCGCCGGTGCGCGGCGCTCGAGATCGCGCACGCGCGGCGCATCAGCGCGAGCTCGTGCTCGTCCTTGACGAGGCGCATCGAGTCGAGCGTCGAGCGCACGTCCACGATCTCCTCGGGGGCCGAAACACCGGTACGAGCGCGCGCGCGGACCTCGTTCAGCACGTCGGTGACCTTGCGATCCCACGGCTCGAACAGGCCGAGCGGCGTGAACAGCGCAGGACGATCGGCGGCGATCTCCGGCAGCTTCTCGTCGAGGGCCGCGATCGGATGCGTCTCGTCGAAGCCGAAGATCTCGCGCGCCGCATCCGGACCGTAGCGGAAGCCGTCCCAGATCTCGCGCTCCTCGTTGCGCTCGCGGCAGAACAGCACGTGCCGGTCGCCGTCGTCGCCGGCGATCAGCGCGATCACCGCTTCGGGCTCGGGGAAGCCGGACAGATAATAGAAATAGCTGTCGTGGCGATACGGATAGAGCGAATCGCGGTTGCGCGGGACTTCCGCCGCCGTCGGAACGAGCGCGAGTCCGCCGCCGCTGCGCTCGCGCATCGACTTCAGGACGGCTTCGCGCCGCTTGCGGTAGACGTGGTGGGCGTGGTTCATGGCAGAGGCTTAGGAAGGCGCGGCCGCCCGCGCGCAGGGGCATGCCGCATTATAGGTGTTGACGCGAGCCCGGCTCGCGCATTCAGGAGACCGCTCGCGTGGACGCATCGAAAGCCCAGACACCCCAAGCGCCGCAGCAGGCACCGGCCGCCGACGTCGCGGCGCTGTCCCTCGCCGAGTACGGCGATGCGCTGCGCCGGCGCAAGGTCGGCGTGAGAGCGACCGTCGCGCGCCTGCTCGACGCGATCGAGCACGCCAACGCGTCGCTCGATGCGTTCACC
>DATIEN010000074.1:0-3453 GCA_035455705.1 Casimicrobiaceae bacterium
GCCGAGACGATGGAGCGCAACAAGGAGCTGCGCGACTCGGTGCGCTCGGCGCTCATCTATCCGACGATCCTGATCTTCGTCGCCGTCGCGTCGATCATGATCCTGCTCGTCTACGTCGTGCCGCAGTTCCAGACGACGTTCGCGCAGGCGGGCAAGGCGCTGCCGGTGCCCACGCAGGTCGTGATCGCGGTCGGCACGTTCCTGCGCAATTGGTGGTGGGCGCTCATTCCGGGCGTCGCGCTGGCGATCGCGTGGTTTCGCCGTCGCGGGCGCATTCCCGCCGTGCGGCGCGCTCGCGACGCGCTCATGCTTCGCCTGCCGCTCGTCGGCGACCTGATCGCGAAAGTCGAGATCGCGCGCTTCGCGCGCACGCTCTCGACGCTGCTCGCGAACGGCGTGACGCTGCTCGCGGGCCTCGGCATCGTCAAGGAGACGATGAGCAACGTGGTGCTCGCGGGCGGCTTCGACGGCATCATCGCCAAGCTGCGCGAGGGCAAGGGTTTCGGCCGCCCGATGGCGGACACGGGGTTGTATCCGCGCCTTGCAACGCAGATGATCCTCGTCGGCGAGGAGAGCGGGCGGCTCGAGGAAATGCTGTCGCGCGTCGCGGACGTCTACGACCGCGAGGTCGCGACGTCCATCAAGCGCTTTCTCGCGGTACTCGAGCCGGTGCTGATCCTGGGGCTCGCCGTCATGGTGGGCGGCATCGTGTTCTCGATCCTGCTCGGCGTGATGGGCATGAGCGAACTGGTCGTGTGATTTCTGTCTAAGACAGGCTTTGTGTGTGGAACGCGGCGATTGCGGCCGTGCTTCCCTTGGGACTTCATGATGATGAATGCTATTCGGGGAATGCGACGCGCCGCGCTTGCGCCACGCAGCGTGCGGGAACTCGGCATGACGCTGATCGAGATCCTCGTCGTGCTCACGCTGATCGGCGTCGTACTCGGCATCGTCGGCAGCAACTATCTCGGCAAGAGCGAGCAGGCGAAGGCGAAGGCGGCGAAGATCGAGATCGATCAGATCGGGCAGACGCTCGATCTCTTCAAGCTCGAGAACGGTCGCTATCCGACGACGCAGGAAGGGTTGCAGGCGCTCGTCACCGCGCCGCCCGGACTGACGTCGTGGGCCGGCCCGTACTGGAAGAAGGCGGCGGTACCGAAGGATCCCTGGGGACACGAGTACAAGTACGCGTCGCCGGGCGCGCACGGCCCGTACGACATCATCTCGCTTGGCGCCGACGGGGTCGAAGGCGGCGACGGCGTGAACAAGGACATCACGAACTGGGAGCAGTGAAAACTTGGGCCCGCGGTCCCGCGCTTCGCAAAGCGGTGTGACGACGCGTCCGTCCGGCAGGGGCGTCACGCTCCTCGAGCTTCTCATCGTCCTCGCGATCATGGCGATCGTCGCCGGGTTCGTCATACCGATGTTCGGCGGCCCGGTTTCCACGAGCGAGCTGCGTTCCGCGGCGCGCCAGCTCGCAGCCGGCCTGCGCCTCGCGCAGAGCGAGGCAGTGGCGCAGCGGCGGCAGACGTTCCTGGTGCTCGACGTCGCGGGCAAGCGCTTCAAGGTCGACAACGATCCACAGGAGCACAAGTTGCCGTCGAAGGTCGAACTGAAGCTTTTCACCGCGCAGAACGATCTCGTCAGCGAAAGCGTCGGCTCGATCCGGTTCTTCCCGGACGGCGGAAGCAACGGCGGACGCATCACCGTCGCATCGGGCGATCGCAAGTTCGACGTCGACATCGACTGGCTGACCGGCCGTGTCGCGATCCTCGACTAGCCGCCCGGTGATCGGCCGGCGCTCGTCGCTTCGCCACGCCGCTGCGCGCGCAGCGCGCAGAATGCGCGCGCCGAATCGGCGAACGCACGGCGGCTTCTCGCTGCTCGAGGTGCTCGTCGCGTTCATGATCGTCGCGCTCGTCGTCACCGCGCTCTTCCAGCTCTTCGGCGCCGCGCTGCGCAACGCCAGCGGGGCCGGCGACTGGACGCGCGCGCTGCTCGTCGCGCAAAGCCGGCTGGAAGTCGAGGCGGCCGCGCAGCCGCTGCGCGAGACGAGCGACGCGGGCGCGGAACCCGACGGCCGCCTCGCATGGCGCGCGCGCGTCACGCCGTACGTGCCTCCCGATCCGAATCCCGATCTCGAGCAGGCGAGCGCGTCGATGCCGACGCGCGTCTACCGCATCGACGTCGACGTGACGTTCCCCGGCGAGGACGGCAAGCCGCGAACGATCTCGCTGTCGACGATGCGCATCGGCCAACGCAACCCCGCATGACGCCGGCGACCGTCTCGCACGACCGCGGCTTCACGCTGCTCGAGCTGATCGTCTCGCTCGTGCTGCTGGCGCTCTTGTCCGGCGTGCTGTTCGGCGCCGTCCGTCTCGCGGGACGCAGCACCGATGGCGGCGACGCGAAGGCCGCCGCTTCGGCGTCGATGCGGCTCGCCGAGCAGTTCCTGCGCGCGAACCTCGAGGCGCAGCATCCGCTGCGCATGCGCAAGATCGTCGACTGGCCGCTCCTCTTTTCCGGCACGAATGACGAGATGCGCTATACGGCGCGCTTGCCGGCGCGTGTCGCGAGCGGCGGCATCTGGTTCTATCGGCTCGTCGTTCGCGGCGAAGAGCCGCATTCGCCGCTCGTCGTCGAGAGGACGATTCCCGACGTGTCGGCCGATACGATGCCGGCCTTCGACAATGCCGAGCGCTCGGTGCTCGCGGAAAACATCGCGTCGCTTCGCATCGGCTACTTCGGACGCGATCCCGACGCGGGCCCGACCGCTGCGCCGTCCTGGCACGATCAGTGGAACGACGCGCAGCGGCTGCCGACGATGATCCGCATCGACGTGACGCCGAAGGTGGGCGCGCCGTGGCCGACGCTCTACGTGGCGCCGCACGAGTCGCCCGAGGCCGGCTGCCGTGCGTGGGACATCGCGCGCGAGCATTGCGCGGCGGTATGAGCACGATGTCGCGCCGTGCGCCGATTCACGCCGCAGGGCCAAGCCGAGGCGCGAATTGCGCCCTCTCGGGGGGCAGCGCAGCCGCGAGGCGGCCAGCGTGGGCAGGTCGACGTCAGTCCGGCATCGCGCTCGTCCTCGCGCTCTGGCTCACCGTGCTGCTGACGGTGCTCGCGAGCGGCTTCGCGTTCAGCATGCGAAGCGAGGCGCTGGCGACGCGCAATGCGGTGTCGCTCGCGCGTGCGCGCGCGCTCGCCGACGGCGCGATCTTCCGCACGGCCTTCGAGCTGTCGCGGCCGCGGATGAACGATTCGTGGAGCGCCGACGGCCAGCCGCATCGCTGGGCGGATGGCGACGCATCCATCGTGGCGAGCGCAGTCGACGAGACCGCGCGCATCGACATCAACGCGGCGCCCGACGCATTCATGAAGAGCCTGCTGATGGTCGACGGCGGCGCCGACGATGCGACGGCGACGACGCTCGTCGACGCGATCGCCGATTGG
>DATIEN010000075.1:0-2548 GCA_035455705.1 Casimicrobiaceae bacterium
CGAAGGGCGCGTAGTCGAAATCGCGGCCGCCGATCGTCTCGACATAGCGCCCGTCCGTGAGCATGCAGAAGTACGCGAGCGCGTGATCGTGCTCGGGCAGCGCGCGCGATCCGGCGTGGATGACCTCGGACGCGACCGCGAGCGATGTCGCGAGGCGGCCGCCGACCGCGCCGTAATAGCGACCTGCGGCGAGCGCGCTGCCGCTCACGGCCTCAAGCCGCGCTGCGTCTTGGCGACGCCTCGCAGCTCGACCCGGAAGATCGCGCCGAAGCGCTCCTCGCCGCACGAGACCGGGTCCATGGCCTCGACGCCGAGCTGCGTCTTGCGCCCGCTCGGAAAGCCCCAGAAGGCGAGCAGGTTCACGCGGCGTTCGCCGGGCCGTCGAGCACCCGGGCGCCCTCGCCCGGGGCATTGCCCAGCAGCACGTAGAAGTAGTCGACCTTGCGCACGCCGTCGGCCCTCCGCGATCGTTCCGGCCATGTCTATGCCCGCGAGCGCGCTTTGTCAATTCGCAGGCGACGAGTTGGCTATCATGACGACGCGATGCCGCTTCGAGCCGTCACTGCCGTTCGTTACGTCACGCCGCTGCGCGAAGGCGGCTCGCTGCCGGCCGTCGTCGAAGGCGACGACGCAGGTCTCTACGTCATGAAATTCCGCGGCGCGGGCCAGGGGCCCAACGCGCTGATCGCCGAGATCATCGTGGGCGAGATCGCGCGCGCCGCGGGGCTCACGGTACCGGAGATCGTGCTGATGGAGCTCCCGGTCGACCTCGCGCGGACCGAGCCGGATCCGGAGATCCAGGACTTGATTCGCGCCAGCGGCGGAATCAACGTCGCGCTCGACTACCTTCCCGGCTCGACGATGTTCGATCCGGTCGTCGACCGGCCGGATCCCGCAGTGGCCGCGTCGATCGTGTGGCTCGATGCGCTCACGCTGAACGTCGATCGCACGCCGCGCAATCCCAATTTGCTCATGTGGCACCGCCGGCTGTGGCTGATCGACCACGGCGCGGCGCTGTACTTCCATCACGGGACGGCCGACTACGCGTCGCGCGCCCGCGATCCGTTTCCGCTCGTCGCCGAGCACGTGCTGCTGCCTTTCGCCGCGCCGCTTCCGTCGGTCGACGCGACGCTCGCGCGAACGCTCACCGGGGGCGTGCTCGAGCGCATTGTCGCGGACGTTCCGGACGCCTGGCTCGCGAGCGACGCGTCGTTCGATTCGCCGCAGGCACGTCGCGCGGCCTACGTGGACTTCCTGCGCGCCCGCCTCGCGTCACCGCGCGCATTCGTGGAGGAGGCCGAGCGTGCCCGAGCCGTGCACGTATGACTACGCGGTGATCCGCGTCGTGCCGCGCGTGGAGCGCGCGGAGTTCGTCAACGCCGGCGTGATCGTCTCATGCCCGTCGCTCGGGCTGCTGGAAGCGCGCATCGAGGTCGATCCCGCGCGCCTTCGCGCGCTCGACCCGGCACTCGACCTCGAGCTCGTCGCGAGGCACCTCGCCACCATCCCGTTGATCTGCGCCGGCGGCGAAGCGGCCGGTCCCATCGGCCGGCTCGCGCCGCGCGAGCGCTTTCACTGGCTGACCGCGCCGCGCAGCACGATCATCCAGTGCTCGCCGGTGCACACCGGTCAATGCCGCGCGGGCGAGGACGTGCTGGAGCGGCTCCTCGAGACGATGGTGCGGGTGCCCAAAGCGGCCGCGGCCGGCGCGAGACCGAGCGGTCGATCTACCTGATCCACGAGGCGAGGCTGCGATCGTATTCGCCGCTCGCCTTGGCGAGATGCAGCCACTGGTCGACCCACGCCTTGAAGACGACATCGCCGCGCGGCAGCAGGTAACCCATCTCGCCGTATTGCAGCGGCTTGTCGGGATTGACCGCGCACAGGCCGGGATGCAGCTTCTGCTGCACCAGCGTTTCCACCGACTCGGAGATCATCAGGTCCGCGTTGCCCTTCAGGATCTCGTCGAAGATCGTCGTGTTGTCGTTGAAGATCACGATCTTCGCCTGCTTGAAGTTGGCGCGCGCGAAGCGCTCGTTGCTGCCGCCGGGGTTCTCGATCACCGTCACGCCGGGCTTGTCGATGTCGGCGATCGTCTGGAATTTCTTCACGTTCTCGCACCTGGTGATCGGCGCCTTGCCGTTGACCATGTACGCGTCGCTGAAGAACGCGCGCTTCTGCCGATCGAGCGTCACCGAGATGCCGCCGACCGCGATGTCGCACTTCTCGATGAAATCGTCCATCAACTTGGGCCAGCTGGTCTTCACGAATTTGGCTTCGACGCCGAGCGCCTTCGCCATGGACTGCGCGAGGTCGACGTCGAGGCCTTCGTACGTGCCGTCCGGCTTGGCGAGGCTGAACGGCTTGTAGTCGCCCGGTGTGCAGACGCGCAGGGCGCCGCTCTTCTGCACGGCGTCGAGCCGCGAATCCTGCGCCTGCGCCACCGTTGCGACTGCGGCCATGACGATCACTGCGACCCAGCGTACGACCATGCTCGCCTCCCTGTCTCGATGTGCGGCCATTCTACGGGACGTCGTCGCCGACACCG
>DATIEN010000076.1:0-5601 GCA_035455705.1 Casimicrobiaceae bacterium
ATCACCGCGGCCGCCTTGCCGCGCCATGGCGCGTCCAGCTCGCAGCCGATCCACACGCCTTCGCCGCGAACGTCGCGGAACACGCGGCGACGGCCGTTGATGGCGCGCAAGCCTTCCATGAACAGCGAATGCCGGGCCTTGACGCCGTCGAGCACCTCGGTCGTGTTGATCACGTCGAACACCGCCCCCGCGACCGCGCACGCGAGGGGATTCCCGCCGTAGGTCGTGCCGTGCACGCCCACCGAGAACGCGCTCGCCACCTCGGCCGTCGTCAGCATCGCGCCAACCGGGAATCCGCCGCCCAGGCCCTTCGCGCTCGTCATTATGTCGGGCACGATGCCCTTCTGCATGTACGAGAACAGCGCGCCGGTTCGGCCCATGCCGCTCTGGATCTCGTCGAGGATCAGCAGCGCGCCGTGCTGCGTGCAAAGCCGTCGCGCGGCCTGCAGGTACTCGGGCGTTCCCGGCGTCATCCCGCCTTCGCCCTGCATCGGCTCGAGGATCATCGCGCAGATCTCGCCGCCGTGGGCGGCGAACTCGGCCTCGAGCGCGGCGACGTCGTTGTAGTTCAGGTGCACGATCCCTTGGGGATTGGGGCCGAAGCCGCTCGCATACTTCGCCTGTCCACCCGCCGTCACCGTGAAGAGCGTGCGGCCGTGGAACGCGTTCAGCGTCGACACGATCCGCGTGCGCCGCGCACCGTGCCGATCGTGCGCGTAGCGCCGCGCGAGCTTGAGGGCCGCTTCGTTCGCCTCGGCGCCCGAATTGCAGAAGAACACCCGCTCGGCGAACGTCGCATCAGTCAAGCGTTTCGCGAGCCGAAGCGCCGGTTCGTTCGTGAACCAGTTCGACACGTGCCACAGGTTCTTCGCCTGCGCCTCGAGCGCTCGGATCATCGCCGGGTGGCAATGGCCGAGCGAGGTGACCGCGACGCCGGCCGCGAAGTCGATGTACATCCGGCCGGCCTGGTCCCACACGCGCGAGCCCTCGCCGCGCACCGGAATGAATGGCGCCGGCGCGAAGCACGGCACCATCACCTGGTCGAACAGCGCACGCGTGACCGGCATCGTCGCCGCTTCGGGATGCGGCGTCGTGGCGTCGCGGCGCGAAGTCTGCTCGACGAGCGCCTGCGCGCCGGGCGTCAGGGACATCGAGACACCTCGCGCGTCAGCCGGCCGCCGCGACGACCTGCATCTCGACGCGGTAGTCGGGATTCGCGAGCTTCGCCTGCACCGTGGCGCGCGCCGGCGTCTCGCCCTTCGGCACCCATTGATCCCAGACGGCGTTCATCGCCGGGTAGTCGGCCATGTCGGCGAGGTAGATCGTGGCGGAGAGGATCTTCGTCTTGTCAGTGCCCGCTTCGGCGAGCAGGCGGTCGATCTGGTCGAGCACCGAGCGCGTCTGGCGCGCGATGTCGGCCTTCGGCTCCTCGGCAACCTGCCCGGCGAGATAGACGAGGCGGCCGCCGGGCGGCGGCGCGTAGATCACGAGGTCGGAGAGGCGCTTGCCCACGTTGCGGCGTTCGATCGTCATGGTGCTATCGTTACCTTACGAGGCGATTGCGAGAGGATGCGCGCCCGATGCATAAGTTTAGTCGAAAATGAGCGCGCGGCTCGCTTTGGTCGTGGCATCGCTCGCGATGGCGCTCGCCGTCGCCCTCGGCGCCTTCGGCGCGCACGCGCTCAAGGCGCGGCTCGCGCCCGACATGCTCGCGATCTGGCAGACCGGCGTCACCTATCACGCGTGGCACGCGCTCGCGCTCATGGCGCTCGGCCTGCTGATGCTGCACGCGCCCGACCATGCGGCGCTTCGAATCGCCGCGTGGCTGTTCGTCGCGGGGATCGTGCTTTTCGCGGGCTCGCTGTACGCGCTCGCGCTCGGCGCGCCGCGCGTGACCGGCGCGATCACGCCGCTCGGCGGCGTCGCGTTCATCGCCGGCTGGATCGCCGTCGCCGTGGCCGCGTGGAGGATGCGCGCGTAGACGTTCAGTCGATGTGGGCGCCGCTCGCCTTCACGACCTTCGCCCACTTCGCCGTCTCGCTGTCGATGTGCTTCGCGAACGCTTCGGGCGTTCCGCCCGCGGCGATCGCGCCCTGCGCCAGCAGCTTCTCCTTCGCCTCGGGCGTCGCGAGCCATGCGGCGACCGCGCCGTTCAGCTTCGCGACGACCTCGTGCGGCGTTCCCGCCGGAGCGAGGATGCCGAACCACGACGAAGCTTCGAAGCCCGGCAGTCCGGATTCGGCGATGGTCGGCACGTCGGGCAGCGCCGCGGCGCGCGAGGCGCTCGTCACGGCCAGCGCACGCAGCTTCCCCGCCTTGATGAGCCCGAGCGACGACGGCAGGTTGTCGAACATCAACTGCACCTGCCCGCCCATCAGGTCCGAGAGCGCCGGCGCGCTGCCCTTGTAGGGCACGTGCGTCATCTGCACGCCGGCCATCGTCTTGAAGAGCTCGCCCGACAAGTGGATCGACGTTCCGTTGCCCGACGAGGCGAAGTTGAGCTTGCCGGGGTTCGCCTTCGCGTAGTCGATCAGCTCCTTGACCGAATGCACGGGCAGCGACGGATTGACGACGAGCACGTTCGGCACGCCGGCGACCAGGATCACCGGCGCGAAGTCCTTCACGTGGTCGTACGGCATCTTCGCGTAGAGGTTCGGATTGATCGCGTGCGTGCCGACGGTGCCCATCACGAGCGTGTAGCCGTCGGGCGCGGCCTTGGCGACGAGATCGGCGCCGATGTTGCCGCCCGCGCCCGGCCGGTTGTCGACGACCACCTGCTCGTTCCACGCCTCCGACAGCTTCTGCGCCACGGCGCGCGCGAGGATGTCCGTCGTGCCGCCCGGCGGGAACGGCACGACGAGCCGGATCGGCTTCGTCGGATAATCGGCGGCCATGACCCCGCCCGTGGCCCCGACGATCAGCGCGATGCCCGTGACGATCGCCCAAAACGTTCGCATCAGCGATTTCATTGCGCCGTCCTCCCCGTCGATTGCCGATCCCTGGCCCCGATTCGTGAAACCTGATTTCCGATGCCCGATCCTTGGGCTCAATCCACCTTCGCGCCGGACGCCTTCACGATCTTCGCGTACTTGACGAGCTCTTCGTCGATGAAGCGCGCGAACTCGGCCGGCGAATCGGGCGCCGCTTGCGCGCCCTGCGCCTCCAGGCGCGCGCGCATCTGCGGCGCCGACAGCACCTTGGTCACGTCGCTGTTCCACTTTGCGATCACCTCCGGCGGCGTCCCCGCCGGCGCCATCAGCCCGAACCACGTCGAGATGTCGAAGCCGGGCACGCCGGCCTCGGCCATCGTCGGCAGGTCGGGTGCGAGCGTCGATCGGTCCTTCGTCGTCACCGCGAGCGCGCGCAGCTTCCCCGCCTTCACCTGGCTCATCGCGCTCGCGAGGTTGTCGAACATGAGCTGCGTGTCGCCGGCGAGCAGCGCCTGCATCGCCGGCGCCGCGCCCTTGTACGGCACGTGCACCATGTCGACGCCCGCGTCGACCTTGAACAGCTCGCCGGCGAGGTGGCCGGCGCTGCCGATGCTGCCCGACCCGAACGAGAGCTTCCCCGGGTGCGCCTTCGCGTAGGCGATCAGCTCCTTGACCGAATGCACGGGCAGCGACGGATTGACGACGAGCACGTTCGGCGTAATCGCGACGAGCGTGATCGGCGCGAAATCCTTCTTCGCGTCGTACGGCATCTTCGGGTACAGGCTCGGATTCACCGCATGCGTCGACAGCGCGCCCATGACGACCGTATAGCCGTCGGGCGGCGATTTCGCGACGAAATCCGCGCCGATGTTGCCGCCCGCCCCGGGCTTGTTCTCGACGATCACGCTCTGGCCCCACATCTCGCCGAGCTTCAGCGCGATCTCGCGCCCGGTCGTGTCGAGCGGACCGCCGGGCGGGAACGGGACGACGAGCTTCGCGGGCCGCGCCGGGAACGCGTCGGCCGCCTGCAGCGGAAGAGGACAGGCGGCGGCGACGGCCAGCATCGCGGCCAGGAACGTCCGGCGGGCAGGGGGTGAAGAGGCTTGCATGACGTCGAGTTCCGCTCTTCGCGAGGCGGCGCAGTGTAGCAGGGGCGAAAGCGCTGTCCGACCGCACGCCGCCGATTTGCAATAGAATCGCAAGCCGAAGTTGCCAGGCTACGAACTAACGCTCGACCAGGAGGAATCACCATGCACCGCACCAAGCGCCTAGCATGCATCGCGGCCGCGCTGGCATTCGCCTGCGTGACGACCGCAGCGCAGGCCGCCACCGAAATCGTCTGGTGGCACTCGATGACCGGCAAGCTCAACGACATCGTCAACGAGATCGCCGACAAGTTCAACAAGTCCCAGTCCGACTACAAGGTCACCCCGGTGTTCAAGGGCCAGTACGACGAGTCGATGACCGCCGCGATCGCGGCCTACCGCGCCGGCAACCCGCCGCAGATCGTGCAGGTGTTCGAGGTCGGCACGGCGACGATGATGGCGGCGAAGGGCGCGGTGAAGCCCGTCTACCAGCTGATGGCCGAGCAGCACGAGCCGTTCGACCCGAAGGGGTTTCTCGGCGCGGTCTACTCGTACTACGCCGACACGCAGGGCCACCTGATCTCGATGCCGTTCAACAGCTCGACGCAGGTGCTCTACATCAACGACGACGCGTTCAAGAAGGCCGGCCTCGATCCCGCCAATCCTCCGAAGACGTGGGAGGACATGATGCAGGCGATGCCGAAGCTCAAGGCGGGCGGCGCGTCGTGCGCGTTCACGACCGGTTGGCAGTCGTGGGTGCAGCTCGAAAGCTTCAGCGCCTGGCACAACGTCCCGTTCGGCACGCTGCAGAACGGCTTCGGTGGCCTCGGCACGCGCCTCGACTTCAACGGCCCGGTGCAGGTGATGCACATCGGCAACATGCAGGACTGGATCAAGAAGGGCTGGTTCGTCTACAAGGGCCGCAAGGACGAGCCGCTCGCGGCGTTCACGAGCGGCGAATGCGCGATGATCACCACGTCGTCGGGCTCGTACGCGAACATCAAGGCGAACGCGAAGTTTCCGTGGCGCGTCGCGCAGCTGCCGTATTACGCAAGCGTCAAGGGCGCGCCGCAGAACACGATCATCGGCGGCGCGACGCTGTGGGTGCTGAACCAGAAGAATCCTGCGACGTACAAGGGTATCGCCAAGTTCTTCTCGTTCCTGTCGTCGCCCGAGGTGCAGGAGAAGTGGCACGCGGACACCGGCTACGTGCCGATCACGACCGCCGCCTACGAGCTCGCGAAGAAGCAGGGGCTCTACACCGAGCGTCCCGGCTTCGACATCGCCATCAAGGAGCTCACGAACAAGCCGCCGACCGCGAACTCGAAGGGTGTCCGTTTCGGCAACTTCGTGCAGATCCGCAACATCAACGACGAGGAGCTCGAGGCCGTCTGGAGCGGGCAGAAGAGCGCCAAGCAGGCGCTCGACGACGCCGTCAAGCGCGGCAACGATCAGCTCGAGCGCTTCGAGAAGGCGAACGAGTAGCCCGCGAGCGCCGTTTCCCGACACGATGACGCCCTGTCGCCACCCGGCGGCCGGGCGTCGTTGACGAAGGCAGCATGGAAAAGCGCGTCGTCTTCAGCTCG
>DATIEN010000077.1:0-9709 GCA_035455705.1 Casimicrobiaceae bacterium
TTCGCGACGCCGCCTTGCGCCTGGATCTCGTAGAGCATGTTGAGCGCCGCCTCGTTGGCGCCGCCATGCGCGGGGCCCCACAGGCACGCGACGCCAGCCGCGATCGCCGCGAACGGGTTCGTGCCAGACGACGCGCACAGGCGTACCGTCGACGTCGATGCGTTCTGCTCGTGGTCGGCATGCAGGATGAAGATGCGGTCGAGCGCGCGCACGAGCACGTCGTTGACGACGTAGTCCTCGCACGGCGTCGCGAACATCATTCGCATGAAGTTTCCGGCGTAGGAGAGGTTGTTGCGCGGATACATGTACGGCTGGCCCATCGAGTACTTGTAGGCCATCGCGACGAGCGTCGGCATCTTCGCGATCAGCCTGATCGCCGAGATGTCGCGCTGGTGCGCGTCGTTCAGGTTGATCGAGTCGGGGTAGAACGCGGACAGCGCGCCGACGAGCCCCGTCAGCACGGCCATCGGATGCGCGTCGCGGCGGAAGCCGCGCAGGAAGAACTGCATCTGCTCGTTCACCATCGTGTGGTGCGTCACGAGGTCGGCGAAGCGTCGCTTCTCGTCGGCGTTCGGCAGCTCGCCGTAGAGCAGCAGGTAGCAGACCTCGAGATAGTCGCAGCGGACCGCGAGCTCCTGGATCGGATAGCCGCGGTAGAGCAATTCGCCCTTGTCGCCGTCGATGTACGTGATCGCCGAGCTGCAGGCGGCCGTCGACAGGAATCCCGGGTCGTAGGTGAACTTGCCGGTCTTCGCGAAAAGCGTCCGGATGTCGACGACCTGCGGCCCTATCGTGCCGGACAGGATCGGGAACGTCACCGGCGGCGAGCCGTCGGAGAACTGGAGGGTGGCAGTGGGTTCGGTCATCGGACGTCCTTCGGTTCCGGTTTCGAAGCGGCTTACGCTGGCAAAACAAGCCCGCTCTTCCTTGCTGATCGCGCATCCCCTTCGATGCGCCTCGGCGGCCCCCGCTTCACGCCGCGCGAAGCCTCGCGACGAACCGCGCGAGTCCCGGCTCCTCGACGCCCGCCTGCCCGCTCAGCACGGTCCAGAGCACCTCGTCTGTCATATGGAGAAGCTGGTCGAGATTTGCAATGTCGTCCTCGGTGAGCGCGTCAGCGTGGGCGTCGAGAAAGCGCGCGAGGATGAGGTCGTTCTCGAGCATCCCGCGCCGGCAACGCCAGCGGATGCGCCGCAGGCGCGCCGCGTCCACCACGTCAGATCGTCCGCTTCACCATCAGGTCCTTGATCTTCTCGATCGCAAGCGTCGGGTTCAGTCCCTTGGGGCAGACGTCGACGCAGTTCATGATCGTGTGGCAACGGAACAGCCGGTACGGATCCTCGAGATTGTCGAGCCGCTGGTTCAGGTCGCGGTCGCGGCTGTCGGCGATGAAGCGGTACGCCCACAGCAGGCCGGCGGGCCCGACGAACTTGTCGGGGTTCCACCAGAACGACGGGCACGCGGTGGAGCAGCAGGCGCACAGGATGCATTCGTACAGGCCGTCCAGCTCCTCGCGGTCGGCCGGCGACTGGACGCGCTCGCGCTCCGGCGGCGGCGTGTCGTTGACGAGATACGGGCGCACCGAGTGGTATTGCCGGAAGAACTGGCTCATGTCGACGATCAGGTCGCGGATGACCGGCAGGCCGGGCAGCGGCCGCAGCACGACCGGCTCCTTCAGGTTCTTCAGGTTCGTGATGCAGGCGAGGCCGTTCTTGCCGTTGATGTTCATCGCGTCCGACCCGCAGACGCCCTCGCGGCAACTGCGGCGGAACGCGAGCGAATCGTCGACCGCTTTCACGCGGATCAGCGCATCGAGCAACATGCGGTCGTGCGGATCGAGCGAGACGTCGTACTCCTGCAGCCGCGGCTTGGCGTCCTTCTCCGGGTCGTAGCGGTAGATGCGAAATTTCATCCGTGCGGGCCTGGCGGATGTCAGTAGGTGCGCGCCTTCGGCGGGAACGACTCGACCGACAGCGGCTTGAGCTGCACCGGCTTGTAGTCGAGGCGGTTGCCTTCGCGATACCAGAGCGTGTGCTTCAACCAGTCGACGTCGTCGCGGTGCGGATAGTCGCTACGCGCCTGGGCGCCCCGCGACTCGTGGCGCGCGAGCGCCGACACGATCGTCGCCTTCGCGACCTCGATCAGGTTGTCGAGCTCGAGCGCCTCGACGCGCGCGGTGTTGAACGTGCGGCTCTTGTCGCCTATCGCCGTGCGCGCGACGCGCGCCCCGAGCTCCATCACCTTCGTGACGCCCTCGGCGAGGAGCGCCTCGTTGCGAAAGACGCCGCAATGCGACTGCATCGTGCGGCGCAGCTCGTTGCCCACGTCGGCGACACGCTCGCCGGACGTCGCCGAATCGAGCCGTGCGAGCCGCGCGAGCGATAGGTCGCCGGCATCCGGGGGCAGCGGCTTGTGCGCGAGCGCCGGCAGGTTGCGGGCGACGATGTGATGGCCGGCGGTCCGCCCGAACACGAGCAGGTCGAGCAGCGAATTGGTGCCCAGACGGTTCGCGCCGTGCACGGACACGCACGCGCATTCGCCGACCGCGTAGAGGCCCTCGACCACGGCGTTCGGATCGCCGCCGTGCGGCGCGACGACCTGGCCGTGGATGTTGGTCGGGATGCCGCCCATCATGTAGTGGATCGTCGGGACGACCGGGATCGGCTCCTTGATCGGATCGGCGTTCGCGAACTTGATCGAAATCTCGCGGATCGACGGCAGCCGCTTCATGATCACGTCGGGCCCGAGATGGTCGAGCTTCAGCAGCACGTGATCCTTGTGCGGGCCGCAGCCGCGCCCTTCCTTGATTTCCTGGTCCATCGAGCGGCTGACGACGTCGCGCGACGCGAGGTCCTTGAGGTTCGGCGCGTAGCGCTCCATGAAGCGCTCGCCGTTGCAGTTGAGCAGGATGCCGCCCTCGCCGCGCACGGCTTCGGTGATCAGCACGCCGGCGCCCGCGACGCCGGTCGGATGGAACTGCCAGAACTCCATGTCCTCGAGCGGCACGCCGGCGCGCGCGGCCATGCCGAGCCCGTCGCCGGTGTTGATGAACGCGTTCGTCGACGCCGCGTAGATCCTGCCGGCGCCGCCGGTCGCGAGGATCGTCGCCTTCGCCTCGAGTGCGACCACGTCGCCGGTTTCCATGTCGAGCGCGGTGACGCCCACCGCGTCGCCGTCGGCGTCGCGGATCAGGTCGAGCGCCATCCACTCGACGAAGAACTGCGTCCGCGCGCGCACGTTCTGCTGGTAGAGCGTGTGCAGCATCGCGTGACCGGTGCGATCGGCCGACGCGCAGGCGCGGCGCACGGCCTTCTCGCCGAAGTTCGCCGAATGGCCGCCGAACGGTCGCTGGTAGATCGTGCCGTCGGGGTTGCGGTCGAACGGCATGCCGAAATGCTCGAGCTCGTAGACGACCTCCGGGGCCATCCGGCACATGTATTCGATCGCGTCCTGGTCGCCGAGCCAGTCGGAGCCCTTGACGGTGTCGTACATGTGCCAGAGCCAGCTGTCCTCGGACATGTTGCCGAGCGACGCGCCGATGCCACCCTGGGCGGCGACCGTGTGCGAGCGCGTCGGGAACACCTTCGACAGCACGGCGACGGCGAGGCCGGCCTGCGACAGCTGCAGCGACGCGCGCATCCCGGCGCCGCCGGCACCCACGATCAGCGCGTCGAAGCGGCGGGTCGCGAGCTTCACGCCGGGCCCCGGCGTGCGAAGGTCACGGCTGTCCCCAAAGGATCGCGACCGTCCAGCCGGCGTAGGCGACGAGCACGCAGATCACGACGATCTCCAGCACCAGGCGCACGCCGGCGGGCTTCGCGTAGTCCATCAGGATGTTGCGCACGCCGACCCAGGCGTGCCACAGAAGCGACGCCATGAAAAGGAACGTCGCGACGCGAAACGCGCCGTTGGCGAAGACGGCCTTCCACGTCGCGTAGTCGACGCCGCCGTTCCACAGCACGAGCCCCAGCACCAGGATCGTGTAGACCGTGATGACGACCGCGGTGACGCGCTGCGACAGCCAGTCGCGCAGCCCGTAGTGCGCGCCGACCGGCAGCTTGTCGGTGCCGGCTACCACAGCCGCACCGCGACGATCAGCGCGAGGAGGATCGACGCGACCAGCACGAGCGCGGCGGACGCGCGTGCGGGCGCGAGCCTGATCCCGACGTGGAGGTCGAGCGCGAGATGGCGCAGGCCCGCGAACAGGTGGTAGAGGTACGCCCAGGCGAGGGCCAGCAGCACGAGCTTGCCGATCGGCGTCGTGAACGGCGCGACCGTCGAGGCAAGGCCTTCGGGCGACGCGAGCGAACGCTGCGCGGCCCACAGCAGCAGCGGAATGCCGGCTGCGAACAGCAGCGCGCCGCTTATCCGGTGGAGGATCGAGACGATCGCCGGCAGCGGCTGGCGGATCGCGAAGAGGTTGAGGTAGACCGGCCGCGGCTTGTCGACGGGGCGCTCGGCGGCGGGCATGCGCTAGCCTCGACGAGACGCAGCGCAAAGCCGCGGAAACACCGCGGTTGTGCGTGGCGACGCCGCATTCGTTGGTTTTTGCACAGCATCAAATTATAGCGCTTGCGCAAAAGCGTCCTGAGCGCGGCGACGATTGGTCGACGGCGAGCCCGGCGTCAGGAGAGCGCGTTCCAGTAATGCTCGTTGCGCGTGGTGCACAGGCCGCGGCGCAGCTCCACGGGACGCTCGCCGTACGTGTAGGCGACGCGGTCGACGGCAAGGAGCGGCGTTCCGGGCGCAACCCGCAGCAGCGACGCGGCGGCGCCGGACGCGGCGACCGCATGCAGCCGCTCCTCGGCGCGGACCATCCGCACGCCGAATTCGATCTCGAAAAACCCGTACATCGACCCCGGGTACGCGGCGCAGCGCTCGCGGGTGAGCCCGCGGAAGAGCGACGCGGGCAGCGTGATCTCGTCGAGCACCACGGGAACGCCGCCATAGTGAAGCACGCGGCGCAGCACGAAGACCGGGTCGCCGGACTTGAGCGAGAGCAGGCGGGCCGCATCGGCGCTCGCCCGCGCCCGCTTCAGGTCGACGAGCCGGCTCTTCGGATATTCGGCCTGGCCGTCGTTGCGGCGAATGCGCAGGAAGCGGAAGTTCGACGTCTTCTCCTCGGTGTGCGTCGCGACGAACGTGCCCTTGCCCTGGCGGCGCACCAGCAGGTTGTCCGCCGCGAGCGCCGCGAGCGCCTTGCGCACGGTGCCGTGCGAGACGCCGAAGCGCGACGCGAGCTCGATCTCCGAGGGGATCGCGACGCCGGGCGGCCATTCTCCCGCGTCGAGCGCGCGCTCGATCGACGCGCGGACCTGGGCGTAGAGCGGACGGAACGTGGCCGGCGCGGACTTCACTCTTGTATCTTATATCAGTTACATGACGTTGACAGCGACCGCGTGCAGCGCCTACCATGACGCACGCGAAGCCGCGCCGTCGGCGCGGGCGCCGGCCGGGGGCCGTGCCGTCGCACCCGCCTGCGGGCGCAACTCTTCCCACGCATCCCCACGCTTCCTAGGAGTCGCCATGAAAGCACCCGTTCGCGTCGCGGTGACCGGCGCCGCAGGCCAGATCGGCTATAGCCTGCTCCCCCGCATCGCGGCGGGCGAGATGCTCGGGCCCGACCAGCCGGTCATCCTGCAGCTCCTCGAGCTGCCGCTCGACAAGGCGCAGGCGGCGCTCAAGGGCGTGATGATGGAGATGGAGGACTGCGCCTTCCCGCTGCTCGCCGGCATGACGGGCAGCGACGATCCGAACGTCGCGTTCCGCGACGCCGACGTCGCGATGCTCGTCGGGGCCCGTCCCCGCGGCCCCGGCATGGAGCGCAAGGACCTGCTGCTCGAGAACGCCAAGATCTTCATCGAGCAGGGCAAGGCCCTCGACGCCGTCGCGTCGCGCGACGTGCGCGTGCTGGTCGTCGGCAACCCGGCGAACACGAACGCGTACATCGCGATGAAGTCCGCGCCGTCGCTGCCGAGCCGTCGCTTCACGGCGATGCTGCGGCTCGACCACAACCGGGCGCTCACGCAGCTCGCGCAGAAGTGCGGCAAGCCGGTCGCCTCGATCGAGAAGCTGATCGTCTGGGGAAATCATTCACCGACGATGTATCCCGATTATCGCTTCGCGACCGCCGATGGCCAGTCGCTCAAGGACTTGCTCCACGACGAGGCGTGGAACCGCGGCGTCTTCATCCCGACCGTCGGCAAGCGCGGTGCCGCGATCATCGCCGCACGCGGCCTGTCGTCGGCGGCATCGGCCGCGAACGCCGCCGTCGACCACGTCCGCGACTGGATGCTGGGCAGCGGCGGCAAGTGGGTGACGATGGGCGTTCCGTCGGACGGCAGCTACGGCATTCCGCCCGACTTCGTCTACGGCGTCCCGGTGATCACGAGCGGCGGCGACTATACGCGCGTCGAGGGCCTGCCGATCGACGAGTTCTCGCGCGAGAAGATGAACGCGACGCTTTCGGAGCTCCAGGAAGAGCGCGCCGGCGTCGCGTCGATGCTGTCCAGGTGAGCACGATCGTCGCCGATGCGTCGCACGCGACGGCCGCGGCATCGGCGGGCGCGCGATTCCGCTCCGCCGTCGCGGCGGAGAAACCGCTGCAGGTTCCCGGAGCGGTTTGCGCGTACCACGCGATCCTCGCCGAGCGGAGCGGCTTTCGGGCCATCTATCTGTCCGGCGGCGGGGTCGCGGCCGCATCGCTCGGGCTGCCCGACCTCGGCATCAGCAACCTGGACGACGTCCTTACCGACGTGCGCAGGATCACCGACGCGTGCCCGCTGCCGCTGCTGGTCGATGCCGACACCGGCTTCGGCGCGTCGGCGTTCAACATCGCCCGCACGGTCAGGTCGCTGATCAAGTTCGGCGCCGGCGCCATGCACATCG
Organism: Casimicrobiaceae bacterium; assembly: GCA_035455705.1. Lineage (GTDB taxonomy): Bacteria > Pseudomonadota > Gammaproteobacteria > Burkholderiales > Casimicrobiaceae > VBCG01. Next base: position 6,889 of record DATIEN010000077.1, read on the forward strand.
AGGACCAGGTCGGCGCGAAGCGCTGCGGTCACCGGCCGGGCAAGGAGCTCGTGTCGAGGCAGGAGATGATCGACCGGATCAGCGCGGCCGTCGATGCGCGCACCGACCCGGCTTTCGTCGTCATGGCACGAACCGATGCGCTCGCCGTCGAGGGACTCGACGCGGCCATCGAGCGCGCCTGCGGCTACGTCGAGGCCGGCGCCGACATGATCTTCCCCGAGGCGATCACCGATCTTGCGATGTACCGCCGCTTCGCCGACGCGGTCGGCGTGCCGATCCTCGCCAACCTGACCGAGTTCGGCAAGACGCCGCTCTTCACGCGGGACGAGATCGCGGGCGCCGGCGTCGCCATCGCGCTGTACCCGCTCTCGGCGTTTCGCGCGATGAACAAGGCGGCGCTCGGCGTCTACGGCGCGCTGCGCCGCGACGGCACGCAAAAGGGCGTCGTCGCCACGATGCAGACGCGCGATGAGCTCTACGACTATCTCGGCTACCACGAGTACGAGCGCAAGCTCGACCGACTGTTCGCGCGCAACAAGGACGCCTGAATCCTCCTCATGACGACGATTGAAGCACCGGCGACGGCGATCAAGCCCAAGAAATCGGTTGCGCTTTCCGGCGTGACGGCCGGCAATACCGCGCTTTGCACGGTCGGCCGCACCGGCAACGATCTGCACTACCGCGGCTACGACATCCTCGAGATGGCCGATCGCGCGGAGTTCGAGGAAGTCGCGTACCTGCTCGTGCACGGGAAGCTGCCGACGCGCGCCGAGCTCGCGGCGTATCACCGGAAGCTTCGGACGATGCGCGGCATCCCGGCGCCGCTCATGGCGGTGCTCGAGGCGATCCCCGCCTCCGCGCACCCGATGGACGTGATGCGCACGGGCGTGTCCATGCTCGGCAGCCTTTTGCCGGAAAGCGAGCGGCACGATGCGGCGGGCGCCCGCGACATCGCCGACCGGTTGATGGCATCGCTCGGCTCGATGCTGCTCTACTGGTATCACTACAGCCACAACGGCAGGCGGATCGACGTCGAGACCGACGACGCTTCGATCGGCGGTCACTTCCTGCGCCTGCTGCACGGCAAGCCGCCGTCGGACGCGTCGGTCCGCGCGATGCACACGTCGCTCAACCTCTACGCCGAGCACGAATTCAACGCGTCGACATTCACGGCGCGCGTGATCGCGGGCACCGGATCCGACGTGTACTCGGCGATCACCGGCGCGATCGGCGCGTTGCGCGGGCCCAAGCACGGCGGCGCGAACGAGTTCTCGTTCGAGGTGCAGAAGCGCTACGCCACGCCCGACGAGGCCGACGCCGATATCCGCCGCCGCGTCGCCGCGCGCGAGGTCATCATCGGCTTCGGTCACCCCGTCTACACGGTGTCGGACCCGCGCAACGGGATGATCAAGGAAGTCGCGCGGCAACTGTCGGTCGCCGCGGGCGACACCAAGATGTACGCGATCGCCGAGCGCATCGAGGCCGTGATGCACGACGCGAAGAAGATGTTCGCCAATCTCGACTGGTACTCGGCGGTGAGCTACCACATGCTCGGGGTGCCGACCTCGATGTTCACGCCGCTCTTCGTCATCTCCCGCACCGCCGGATGGTCGGCCCACGTGATCGAGCAGCGCGAGGACGGCAAGATCATCCGCCCGTCGGCGAACTACGTGGGACCCGACGACCGCACGTTCGTGCCGATCGAGCAGAGAGCCTAGATGTCATCCGCGACGCACAGCACGATCCGCCCGGCGCCCGACCAGGTTCTCGTCGACATCGTCGATTACGTCGCCCATTACAAGGTCGAAAGCGCCGAGGCCTACGAGACCGCGCACTACTGCCTGCTCGACACGCTCGGCTGCGGCTTCGAGGCGCTCACCTACCCGGCGTGCACGAAGCTTCTCGGGCCCATCGTGCCGGGCACCATCGTGCCGAACGGCGCGAGGGTGCCCGGCACCGACTACCAGCTCGACCCGGTGCATGCGGCGTTCAACCTGGGCGCGATGATCCGCTGGCTCGATTTCAACGACACGTGGCTCGCCGCGGAATGGGGCCATCCGTCGGACAATCTCGGCGGCATCCTGATGACGGCGGACTGGCTGTCGCGCAACGCCGTCGCGGCCGGGCGTGCGCCGCTCACCGTGCACGACGTGCTGACCGCGATGATCAAGGCGCACGAGATCCAGGGCGTCATTGCATTGCAGAACAGCTTCAACCGCGTGGGACTCGACCACGTCGTGCTGGTCAAGGTCGCGACGACGGCGGTCGTCGCGAACATGCTCGGCCTGCCGCGCGACGAGACGATCAATGCGCTGTCGCTCGCGTTCGTCGACGGCCAGAGCCTGCGCACGTACCGTCACGCGCCGAACACCGGCTCGCGCAAGAGCTGGGCCGCCGGCGACGCGACGTCGCGCGGCGTGCGGCTCGCGCTGATCGCCAGGAGCGGCGAAATGGGCTATCCGTCGGCGCTGACCGCGAAGACGTGGGGCTTCTACGACGTGCTGTTCAAGGGCCAGCCGTTCCGCTTCGAGCGTCCGTACGGCAGCTACGTGATGGAGCACGTGCTCTTCAAGATCAGCTTCCCGGCCGAATTTCACGCGCAGACCGCTGTCGAATGTGCAATGCAGCTCCATCCGCTCGTCAGGAACCGCATCGACGAAATCCGGCGCATCACGATCCGCACCCACGAGTCGGCGATCCGCATCATCGACAAGCAGGGACCGCTCGCCAATCCCGCCGATCGCGACCACTGCATCCAGTACATGGTCGCGGTGCCGCTGATCTTGGGCCATCTGGTCGCGGCGGATTACGAGGATGATGT
>DATIEN010000078.1:0-33144 GCA_035455705.1 Casimicrobiaceae bacterium
GCGGCGCTTCCAGAAAGTCCTCGTCGACGAGCCGTCGGTCGAGTCGACGATCGCCATCCTGCGTGGCTTGCAGGAGCGCTATGAAATTCACCACGGCGTCGACATCACCGATCCGGCGATCGTCGCGGCGGCCGAGCTTTCGCATCGCTACATCACCGATCGCTTTCTTCCCGACAAGGCGATCGACCTGATCGACGAGGCGGCCGCGCGCATCAAGATGGAAATCGACTCGAAGCCCGAGGCGATGGATCGGCTCGACCGCCGGATGATCCAGCTCAAGATCGAGCGCGAGGCGGTCAAGAAGGAAAAGGACGAGGCGTCGAAGAAGCGGCTTGCCGCGATCGAGGAGGAGATCGGGCGCCTCGAGCGCGAATACGCCGATCTCGACGAGGTGTGGAAGGCCGAGAAGTCGCAGGTCGCCGGCAGCCAGCACATCAAGGAGGAGATCGACAAGATCAAGCTCCAGATGGACGAGGCGAAGCGCAAGGGCGACTGGCAGACGATGTCGGAGCTGCAGTACGGCAAGCTGCCCGCGCTCGAAGCGCAGCTCAGGAAGGTCGACAGCAAGCTCGAGTCCGAGCAGCAGAAGAAGCCGCAGCTTCTGCGCACGCAGGTCGGCGCGGAGGAGATCGCCGAGGTCGTCTCGCGCGCAACGGGCATCCCGGTGTCGAAGATGATGCAGGGCGAGCGCGAGAAGCTCATCCATATGGAAGAGCGCCTGCACCAGCGCGTCGTCGGCCAGAACGAGGCGGTGCGCCTCGTCTCCGACGCGATTCGCCGCTCGCGCTCGGGGCTCGCCGATCCGAATCGTCCGTACGGCTCGTTCCTGTTCCTCGGGCCCACGGGCGTCGGCAAGACCGAGCTTACGCGTGCGCTCGCCGAATTCCTGTTCGACAGCGACCAGGCGATGGTGCGCATCGACATGTCGGAGTTCATGGAGAAGCACTCCGTGGCGCGGCTGATCGGCGCGCCGCCCGGCTATGTCGGCTACGAGGAGGGCGGCTACCTGACCGAGGCCGTTCGGCGCAAGCCGTACTCGGTGATCCTGTTCGACGAGATCGAGAAGGCGCACCCGGACGTGTTCAACGTGCTGTTGCAGGTGCTCGACGACGGACGCCTCACCGACGGGCAGGGCCGCACGGTCGATTTCCGCAACACGGTGATCGTGATGACGTCGAACCTCGCGTCGCATCGGATCCAGGAGATGACCAACGAAGGGCGCGACCCGGGTGCGATCAAGCTTGCCGTGATGGCGGAGGTGAAGACGACGTTCCGGCCCGAGTTCGTGAATCGCATCGACGAGATCGTCGTGTTCCATCCGCTCGCGCAGGATCAGATCGCGAGCATCGCGCGCATTCAGTTGCGTGGGCTCGAATCGCGTCTCGCGAAGCTCGACATCGGCCTCGAGGTCACGCCGCAGGCCCTCGCGTACATCGCGCAGGCCGGCTTCGATCCCGTCTACGGCGCGCGGCCGCTCAAGCGCGCGATCCAGCAGGAGATCGAGAATCCGCTCGCGAAGGAGATTCTCGCCGGCGACTTCGCAGCCGGCGACACGGTACACGTGCGCGAGAAGGCCGGCCGCATCGTGTTCGACAAGACCGTCTTGGCGCAGCCCGTCGAGGCGTAACCGATCCGCCGCGGGCGCCGCGGCGCGAGGGACACTCGCTTGCGGCCCTGTCGCCGCTCGGGACGCGGAGCGGTATCGCTACACGAGCCGCGCGTGGCGCAGGTCGCGCAGGTCGTGCGCGTCCTCGTCCGGCGCGGCGGTTGCGTCCTCGCGTGTCATGACCTTGTAGAGAGCCGCGGCGAGCACGCCCTGGATCACGTAGGCGAGGGCGCTCATCCAGTCACGAAGCGCGGTGAGCGCCGGGAGCACGCGGGCGATCGCGTACATGTCGAGCGCGAACATCGCGAGGCCGAACACGAGTCCCACCAGCGCGGCGCCTGCCATGCCCAGGGTGTTCACCAGGTAGGCCAGGATGACGCCCGAGATTGCGCCGAGGACCAGCAGGCATGCGACGCCGACCATCGCCGTCCTGACGCCACCGCCGCCGGGATGCGCCGACGGCATCAGTGCGTTGAGCGTCGCGGTGCCGAACACCGCGAGCGGCGCAAGCGGAGACGCGCCGCGGCTCGCCCACGAGAACGCCATCTCGACGATCCCGAACACGACCATCGCGACGACGCCGGCGAGCATCGCGTAGCTCCAGTCGATGGTCCGGGTGTTGGCGGGCGCAACAAAAGTGGTCGCCATCGTCGTCTCCCAAAGTTCGTTGCAATGCCTCGAGAGACGCACGATCCGTACCGCCGCGCCCTGCCACCCTTGACCCGCGGCGGGCGCGCCGCATGCCCCCCGGCTGGCAACAAATGCGCAGCGGCAATGGCCGTTCCGCCAATGCTGTCAGTGCGACGCGGACGTCTCCGTGCGGGGTGCGAGCAGCCGGTGGACGAGCCCCGCCGCGGTCAGCAGCCATGCGCCGAAGGCGACCCACGCGGCGACGCGCGCGAGCGGATCGAGGAATGCGAGCGCGTTGTCGCGTGCGTACGCGCCGGTTGCGACGCTGTACATGCCGAGCGGAAAGACCAGCGACCAGTATTGCGGGTCGTAGCGAACGGGCACTCGCTGGTGCACGTGCCGCCAGCCGAAGACCGCGACGAGCAGCGGAATCCACCACGTTGCCGTCGCCCAGAAGAACAGCGTGAAGCCCTCGACGAAATGCCGGATGCCCGCGAGGAACGCATACGCGGGCGCGACAGCAATCAGGTGCGCGCCGGCGAGCGTGGTGATCGCGACGGCGCCCATGTTGATCCAGTACGTCGGCGTCAGCATGTGGGCGCCCATCGAGCGAAACGTCCAGCGGAAGAAGATGAGGCCGATGACGACGATGTAGAGCATCGCGCCCGCTAGGAAGAACACGAGGCAGGCGAACATCACCACGTCGCTGCGAGGCAAGTCGGGCGCGATCAGCGTTCCCAGCACGGCGATCGCCGCGGTCGACACGGTGGCGAGCAGCCACGAGCCATCGAGCCCGCGCTCGAGCGTGGGCTTCGGCTCGACGATCGTCACGGCCGCGAAAAAACCGTAGATCAGCAAGGTCCACAGCGCGATCGCGACGAACAACAGCGACGCGGCGACGCTGCGCCATCCGGCGAGTTGCACGCACTGCACGCCCAGAACGCAGGTGCCGGCGACGATGGTCAGAAACGCCGGCCCGCGCACATGGTCGCCGAGTTCGCGCGCGAGCGCGCGACAGCTGCGGGCAATCCGTGCGGCGCCGGCGATCCAGAGGATCGCGTAGGCTGCCGCGTTGACGGCGAAGAGCGCATGGGCAAGGCCGGCGAAGCCCTGCTCGTCCAGCGCGAGCGACACGATGCCGGTCGCCATGACGAACGCGAAGCCGCCGGGGAAGCTCCGGCGCAGCGCGTCGAGGGAGTGCGACGACTGCGGGGTGACGATGGGCTCGCGCAAGTGCGCAAGCTTACGCTTTCGCGCGCGCGGTTTTTCCTATGCCGCGTGCAGCAGGCGGCCGCCCGCAAACGCCCAGTTCTCCCATGCCGTCTCGACGAACACGATCATCACCTGCTCGGAATCGAGCCCCGGACTGCGCGCGAGCGCCGCGACGATGTCGGCCGCGATTTTGCGCTTGACCTTCACGCTGCGGCCCACCGACCACAGCACCTCGATCAGCACGAAATCGCGGCCGCGCGCAGTCGCGACGTCCGGATAGCGCGCATCGAAGCGGAACGACGCATCGTCGAGAGCGAGCACGCGCTGGAAGCGATCGGCCTCGGGCACGCCCGCTGCAACGAGCGCGCCGTGGACGGCGTCGAGGATGGCCGACGTGAATTCACGGTTGGCTTGTCGCGCAAGCGTGACGGTGACGAGCGGCATGACGGATTCTCCCAGGAATGCAGTGATCTCAGAGGTGCGGTACGTGCCGGCGCGGCGGCGACATCAGCGACGCGACGAACTCGGCGAGGATGCCGGCGCGGTGCTTGACGCGCGCGGGCAGCGCGACGTGCGAGGCGTTGCGGCCGACCACGCAGAACACCGCATCGTTCTGCGCTTCTACCACCGTGTCGCCGTTCGACTCGACGACCCAGTTGTCGCCTTTCCTGAGCACGACGTCGTGACGGTCCTTCTCCTCGGTGAGCCAGAGGACGCCTCGCGTCACGCGTAGCGTCGCGCCACCGATGTGCGGCAGCGTGAGCGCTTCGCGCGCGGGCAGGCTGATGACGGTTCCGGTTTCGAAGCAGGCCATGGCAACCTCCGATAGAATGCGTGCAGGTCATTCGAGAAGCCGGTTGCGGCCCGCGCCGCAGGCTTCCACGGCGATCATTGTGAAGACCCGGACGCGGCCGCTCAAACGATCAATCCGCATGGCTTGCATGCATGGATCGCATGCATAGGACGCTGCGCGCGCTGCCGTCCCTCGACTTCCTGCGTGGCTTCGAGGCGGCCGGTCGGCGGCTGTCGTTCACGCTCGCCGCGCAGGAGCTGTTCCTCACGCAGTCGGCGTTGTCGCGCCAGATCAAGGCGCTCGAGGACGCGCTCGGCATGGCGCTCTTCGAGCGGCGCCATCGCGCGCTCGAGCTGACGCCGGCCGGCGCGGCGTTCCATCGCGACGTCACGGATGCGCTCGCCTCGCTCGCGCAGGCCGCGTCGCGGCTCACCGAATCGACCCACGCACCCGGCCTCACGCTGTCGACGACGGTGTCGTTCGCGTCGCTGTGGGTGATTCCGCGCCTTGCGACCTTTCGCGAACGCCAACCGGACGTCGAGGTGTACGTGTCGGCCGACGACCGCGTCGTCGATCTTGCGCGCGGCGACGTGGACGTGGCGGTGCGCTACCTGCCCGATTCGGCGGCGCCACCCGGCGCGCTGCGCCTCTTTGGCGAGCGAATGACGCCGGTCGCGAGCCCGAAGATCGTGGCCGGCGTCTCCCCGCTTCGCGCACCGGCGGATCTGCGCAAGCACGTGCTGCTGCATCTCGACGATCCCGAGGGCCGCACGCCGTGGCTCGACTGGCGGAGCTGGCTCACGTCGAACGGCCAGCCGGGACTGAAGCCGGCGGGAACGTTGCGCTTTCGGATCTACGATCAGGTCGTGCAGGCCGCGGTCGGCGGACAGGGCGTCGCCCTGGGCCGCCTGCCGATGATCGCCGAGCATCTGCGCGACGGCCGCCTCGTCGCGCCGTTCCCGAAGAAGTACGAATCGGCGCGAAGCTACTTCGCGCTCGTGTCGCCGCTCGCGAGCGAGCGCCAAGACGTGGCGGCATTCATGCGCTGGCTCGGCGACGAAGCGGAGACGGAAGCGCGGCGACGCGATTAGCGCGCGAACGTAAGGAGACACAGGGTGGACGCGAAGTGCCCGCAGGAGCACGAGAACGTGATGGCACCCGTCGCGCATCGCGACGCGGAACCGTCGTCGTGGATCGCGCGCTTCGCCGCGCTCGTACCCTCCGGTGCACGCGTGCTCGACGTCGCGGCCGGGCGCGGCCGCCACGCACGCTTCTTCGCGTCGCGCGGCGCACGGGTGCTGGCCGTCGACACCGACGCGCGATCGCTTGCGACGCTGGACGACGTTCCCGGCGTGGTGACGCAAGTCGCGGACCTCGAAGGCGATGCGTGGCCCTTCACCGGCATGTCCTTCGACGCGATCGTCGTCACGAATTACCTGCATCGGCCGCGCCTTTTGCATCTCGTGGACGCGCTCGCGTCGGACGGGGTGCTCCTGTACGAGACGTTCGCCGCCGGCAACGAGGCGTTCGGGCGGCCGTCGAATCCCGCGTTCCTGCTGCGCGAGAACGAGCTCTTCGATGCGCTGCGCGAGCGGCTCACGATCGTCGCGTTCGAGCAGGGCGTCGTCGCCGAGCACGCGCGCGAGGCGGTCGTGCAGCGCATCGCTGCCGTCGGTCGCTCGCGAGCCTGGCCGCCTTCGCTGGTGGCGCCGGCTCGAAGCGGGTGACCGTTGCGCGGCCGGCAAGCCCTTGTGGGAGCGGCGAATCGGGTAGAATCCGCGTTTTCGCAGGAATCGGTTTCATGCTGAAAGGCAGTCTCGTCGCGATCGTGACGCCGATGCAGCCCGGCGGCGCTCTCGACCTCGAGGCGCTCGGCCGGCTGATCGACTTTCACGTCGCAAGCGGCACCGCGGCCATCGTCGTCGTGGGCACGACCGGTGAATCGCCGACCGTCGATGTCGACGAGCATTGCCGCCTCATCGAGGCGGCAATCGAACACTCGGCGGGCCGCCTTCCGATCATCGCGGGCACCGGCGGCAACTCGACGTCGGAAGCGATCGCGCTGACGCGCTTCGCGAAGAAAGCGGGCGCGCACGCCGGCCTGTCGGTCGTGCCGTACTACAACAAGCCGACGCAGGAAGGCATGTATCGCCACTTCCGGGCCATTGCCGAAGCGGTCGATCTGCCCCTGATCCTGTACAACGTGCCGAGCCGCACGGTGGCGGACATGTCGACGGACACCGTCGTTCGCCTCGCGCAGGTTCCGGGCGTCGTCGGCATCAAGGATGCGACGTCGGACCTCGTCCGGCTCGTGCATCTCGTCAACCGGTTGCCGGCCGGCCGCGAGTTCGGGCTCTATTCCGGCAACGACGACACGGCGCTGCCGTTCATGCTGCTCGGCGGCCACGGCGTGGTCTCCGTCACGGCGAACGTCGCGCCGAGTCAGGTGGCGAGGATGTGCGAGGCGGCGCTCGCCGGGGATGTCGACGCCGCTCGCGAGCGCAACGCGAGACTCGCCGAGCTCAACGCGCGTCTTTTCGTCGAAGCCAATCCGATCCCGGTCAAGTGGGCGCTCGCCGAGATGGGACTGATCCACAACGAGCTGCGGCTGCCGCTCACGCCGCTGTCACCGCAGCACCACGAGGCGCTGCGCGCTGCGCTGCACGACGCGGAGTGTCTCGATCGGCCTGCCCTCAAGGTTTACCGCTGATGAACGTCTTTCCGGTTTCCGCTGCGCGCAGTTGCGCGCTCGTCCTCGTCGTCCTCCTCTCGCTTGCCGGCTGCGAATCGATGCCGTCGCTCGGCAAGCGCATCGATTACAAATCGACGAGCTCGAGCGCGCCGTCGCTCGAGCTGCCGCCCAACCTCGCGACCCCACAGTACGATGATCGCTTCCAGGTCTCGACCGCCTCGGGGCTTGCCGCGCAAGGCGCCGCGCGTCCGAAAGACGATCTCCTGCCGACCAATCCCGACGCGCACATCGTGCACGGCGGCACGCAGCGCTGGCTGGTCGTGAAGGCGACGCCCGAGCAGGCCTGGACGACGGCCAAGAAATTCTGGACCGACACCGGCTTCGTCATCGCGACGGACGAGCCGACGCTCGGCATCATGGAAACCGACTGGGCCGAGAACCGCGCCGAGATTCCTCAGGACCTTTTGCGCAAGTACATCGGCAAGTACATCGACGTCTTCTACACGACGTACAAGCGCGACAAGTTCCGCACGCGGATCGAGCGCGGCAGCGAGCCCGGCACCGTCGAGATCTACATTTCCCACCGCGGGATGGAGCAGGTGCCGACGGTGAAGATCGACAACGTGCAGGGCGCCGGCTTCGCGTGGGGGCTGATGCCGCCGAACCCCGGGCTGGAAGCGGAAATGCTTTCGCGGCTGATGATGCGCTTCGGCGCGCCCGAAGCGACCGCCGAGGCCGCGCTGACGCCGGCCGCCGCGGCGAGCGCGCCGGTGCACGCGCGCCTCGAGAAGGCCGACGGCATTTCCAAGCTGATCGTCGACGATCCATTCGATCGCGCATGGCGCCGCGTCGGCCTCGCGCTCGACCGCACCGGCTTCACCGTCGTCGATCGCGACCGTGCGAGCGGGACGTACTACGTGCGCTTCGCCGATCCCGACGCCGAGATGGCGAAGAAGGACCGCGAGCACGGCTTCCTGTCGAAGCTCGTCAACGTCTTCCGGAAGGACGATGACAAGGACAAGCCGGAACAGTATCGGATCAAGGTGGCCGAGGCGTCGCCGCAAAGCTCGGTGACCGTCGAGGATACGGCGGGCAAGCCCGACCGGTCGCCGACGTCCGAGCGAATCCTCACGCTGCTGCGCGATCAGCTCAAGTAACCGCGGCGCGCGGCTCCATGCGCTTCGCCTCCCTGGGCAGCGGCAGCGAAGGCAACGGACTCGTCGTCGAAGTCGGTGATACGCGGATCCTGATCGATTGCGGCTTCCGCGTCCGCGATGCCGTCACGCGGCTCGGACGTCTCGGGGTAGCTCCCGATTCGGTCACCGCGATCCTCGTCACGCACGAGCATGCCGATCACATCGCCGGCGTCGCATCGTTCGCGCGGCGCTTCCGGGTCCCCGTCTGGCTCACGTTCGGCACGCTCGAGATGGCCGGCGAGCGCTTCATGCGGCTGCCGAAGGTCTGCGGGTTCGACAGCCACGACACCTTCGCGATCGGCATGATCGAGGTGCGGCCGTTCCCGGTGCCGCACGACGCGCGCGAGCCGGTGCAGTTCGTCGTCGGCGACGGTGTCCACCGCCTCGGCATCCTGACGGACATCGGCACGACCACGCGCTACGTCGAGGCGAGCCTCTCGGGGTGCGACGCGCTGGTGCTCGAGTGCAACCACGACCTCGGCATGCTGGAGGACGGGGACTACCCGTGGCCGCTCAAGCAGCGGATCGCGAGCCGCCTGGGCCACCTGCACAACGAGGCCGCGGCCGCGCTGCTTGCGGCGCTCGACACGTCGCGGCTCAAGCACATCGTCGCCGCGCATCTTTCGCAACAGAACAACACGCCCGACAAGGCGCGCGCGGCGCTCGCGAATGCATTGCACTGCGCGGCGGACTGGATCGGCATCGCCGATCAGCAGGACGGCTTCGCCTGGCGCTCCATCTAGCGGACACACGAGGAGAAAAGCGATGGAAAAACGCGAGGAGCGCTACCGCGGGAAGGCGAAGACGGTCTATGCGACGGACGATCCGCTGCGGCTCGTCATGCATTACCGCGACGACGTCTCGGCGTTCGACGGCGCCAAGCTCGCGAAGCTGGAAGGCAAGGGCGAGACGAACAACCGGATCAACGCGTTCGTGATGGGCAAGCTCGCGCAAGCTGGCATCCGGACGCACTTCGTCGCATTGCTGAACGCGCGCGATTCGCTGGTGAAGGCGATGAAGATGATTCCGGTCGAGTGCGTCGTGCGCAACGTCTGCGCCGGATCGATGGCGAAGCGATACGGCATCGAGGAAGGGCGGCGGCTGCCGGAGCCGATCTTCGAGTTCTTCCTGAAAAGCGATGCGCTGCACGATCCGCTGGTCAACGACGACCACATCCGCGTGCTCGGCTGGGCGACGCAGCGGGAGATCGAGCAGATGAAGGCGCTGACGCACCGCGTGAACCGTGTGCTGAAGCCGCTCTTCTCAGACGCCGGCATCGACCTCGTCGACTACAAGCTCGAATTCGGCCATCCGCTCGACGATCTGCATGGCGAGCTGGTGCTGGGCGACGAGTTCACGCCCGACGGCTGCCGGCTATGGGACGCGAAGACCGGCGAGAAGCTCGACAAGGACCGCTTTCGCCGCGACCTGGGCGAGGTTATCGAGCACTACCGCGAAGTCGGACGGCGGATCGGCGCGCCGCTTTAGCGTGCCGAACGGGCGGCCGCGGCACAATGCGTCCGCCGCGCGGTCACGAAGGGCGACCGCGGCTTCGCGATGAAGATCGTCGATTGCCGCGGTGCCGCCGACGATCAGGATCATGAGGCGGTGGCTCAGAGCCCGAGCACGGTCCCCGATACGCCCGGCTCGCCGGTCGCCCAGATCTCGCCGAAGCGCTCGACCAGCGGTTTCGCGCGCTCCGGATTGCCGATCGACAGCGTTCCATGCGCCCACGCGACGTGGTGGCGATGGACGAAGTGCACGTCGTCGACGATGACGAGCGGATCCATCGCCGCGCGTGCGCCGGGTCCAGTGCGGTAGATCTTCATCGCGTGCGCGTGCCGCCCGAGCAACCCGACGAGGCGCGCCGCGTAGGCTTCGACGTAGCGCGTGTCGTGCACGATCACGTCTAGGCGCGCGCCGGGCTTGCGGCGCAGGTAGGACGAAAGCGCGCTGCAGCGCTCGATGCTGTTCCAGCCGTCCGCCGAGAGGTCGCGGTCGAACACCTTGATGTGGCGTTGCGCGAGCGCGATCACCTCGTCGTGCGCGCGCCTGATCTCGGCGAGCGATTGGAGGCGCGCTTCGCGGGGCAGGCCCGGGGGCCGTGGAAGCGTCGTATCAGGCGCTGTCGAGGAAGCCATGCGCGTGCCAATCGAAAAGAAGATCGAATGCCGCCTTCGGCAAGCGCGCGCATTCGCGCGCGTTCAGCGCGCGGTGGTCGGCCAGCGCGCGAAGCGAGTCGGCACCCCCGGTCGGCATCGCCCGGTCCTCCCCGTTGACGTACAGCCGGACGTCATCGTAGAGCAGTTGCGTGCGGGGGTCGAGATGGATGCCGGAGCGGCCGATCCGGCGGGCGAAATCGGCGCGCGAGCGGCGAGCCCCGGGGGTGAAAACGACGTCGGTTTGGGGCTCGCTCAGGTAGCGGCCGAGGAAGCGGCCGATGTCATCGGCGTCGAAGCGGAGGTTGACGAGCGCCTTCGCGACACGGCGGCGCATGGCGTTGCCGATGCGTGCCGGTTCACGCGTGGGACGAAGATCGGGATCGGCGTAGCGGCCCTGGACGTCGAGGGAATCGCGCAGGTGATCGAGAAATGCCTCGGCGAGCTCCTGGTAGGAGGGCGCGCGGAATCCGATCGAGCACGTCATGCAGGCATCGACCGCAACGCCGTCGTGCGCGTAGTGCGGCGGCAGGTACAGCATGTCGCCGGGCGCGAGCATCGCATCGTGCTGCGGCGTGAAGCGGGCGAGGATGCGCAGCGGCAACTCCGGCATCAGCGACAAGTCCTGCTGGCGGCCGAAACGCCAGCGCCTGCGTCCGGATGCCTGCAACAGGAAAACGTCGTACGAATCGTAATGCGGTCCGACGCCGCCGCCCGGCGCCGCGTAGCTCACCATCAGGTCGTCGAGACGCGCATAGGGAATGAACGAAAAGCGGCGCAACAGCGCATCGGCCGCCTCGACGTGCCCGTTCACGCCGTGAACCAGAAGCGTCCAGTTGCGCGCGGGCAGCCGGTCGAGCGTGCGTCGCCGAAACGGTCCCTCGTCCTGCGCGTAGCGGTTGCGCATGCGTTGGACTAGCCGCGACTGCACGTCGTCGCGCGCGGCGAGCGCGAACAGCGCGTCGCGCGAAAGAGGCGGCTCGAATCGCGGCAGAGCGCCGGCGACGAGCAGCGCGTCCTTCTGCCAATAGCGGCGCAGGAAAGCCGCAGTCGAATGACCGCCCAGCATTTGCCGCAGCGCACGATCCATCCGAACGAGTATAGCGAGCGATTGCGGCCGGTTGCGTGCACAGGGAGGGAGGAACCGGGGCGTACAATGCGTGTCCACGAAAAGTGGATGCGGCGTGAGCGGAGCGCCGCGCATCCGCTCCTTTCCTCGTCGACCCGGACCGACCGATGAATGTCTTTGCGAACACGGTAGTGACTCTGTCATTCAAGCTCTACGATTCGAGCAACCATCTGATCGAGGAGACGGACGACCCGGTCACCTACCTGCACGGCGGCCATTCGGGCATCTTTCCCAAGGTCGAGGAAGCACTCAATCACAAGAACGTCGGCGATAGCGTGTCGGTGACGCTCGAGCCCGAGGAAGCCTTCGGCGACTACGATGCGTCGCTGATGCGGATCGAACCGGTCGATCAGCTGCCGCCCGACATCGAGATCGGCGGACACCTCGTTGCCGACCAGGACGGCGGCGAAATGGTGTGGCGCATCACCGACATCGCCGATGGCAAGGTGGTGCTCGACGGCAACCACGAGCTCGCCGGGCAGCGGCTGCGCTTCGACTGCAAGGTACTCGACATCCGGCCCGCGACGCAGGACGAGATCGTGCATGGACACGTGCACGGCGCGCACGGCCACCATCATTAGCATGAGCTCGCGCCGCGCTCGCCTCGTGCTCTGCCTCCACGTTCGATGCAGGCGGCGGCTCGGCGCGTCCGTGCGCCACTGACGAGACGACGATGTTCCGCCACGACAGCCATCCGGCCGGCCGCCATTTCCTGCAGATTCCCGGACCGACGAACGTTCCCGACCGCGTACTGCGGGCGATCGATCGGCCCACGATCGATCACCGCGGGCCCGAATTTGCGCAGCTCGGGCTGTCGATTCTGGGTCGCATCGGCTCGATCTTCGATACCCGCGAACCGGTCGTCGTGTACGCCGCGTCCGGAACGGGCGCGTGGGAAGCGGCGCTCGTCAATACGCTATCGCCCGGCGACCGCGTCCTCATGGCCGAGACCGGTCATTTCGCGCTGCTCTGGAAGCGCCTCGCCGAGCGGCTGCAGCTCGTGCCCGAGTTCATTCCCGGCGACTGGCGGCACGGCGCCGATGCGGATGCGGTGCATGCGCGGCTCGCCGACGATCGCGCGCACGCGATCAAGGCGGTGTGCATCGTCCACAACGAAACGTCGACGGGCGTCGTCAGCAACGTGCCGCGCATACGCGACGCGATCGATCGCGCGGATCACCCGGCGCTGTTCCTCGTCGACACGATTTCGTCGCTGGCGTCGATCGAGTATCACCACGACGCGTGGGGCGTCGACGTCACCGTCGCCGGTTCGCAGAAGGGCCTGATGCTGCCGCCCGGACTTTCGTTCAACGCGGTCAGCGAAAAGGCGCGCGCGGCGTCGAAGCGCGCGAAGCTGCCGCGTGCGTACTGGGGCTGGGACGAGATCATCGCAGCGAACAGCAACGGCTACTGGCCGTGGACGCCCGCGACGAACCTGCTCTACGGTCTCGATGCGGCACTCGACCAGTTGCTCGACGAGGGCCTGCCGAACGTCTTCGCCCGCCACGCGCGGCACGGCGACGCGACGCGTGCCGCCGTCCGCGCATGGGGGCTCGAGATCCTCTGCGCGAATCCCGACGAGTACAGCAACTCGCTCACCGCGGTGCTGATGCCGGACGGGCACGATGCCGATGCGTTTCGCCGCGTCGTGCTCGAGCGCTTCGACATGTCCCTCGGCACGGGCCTCTCGAAGCTCACCGGACGCGTGTTCCGCATCGGCCACCTCGGCGACTTCAACGACCTGACGCTGATGGGAACGCTGGCGGGCGTCGAGATGGGCTTGCGTCTCGCCGGCGTGCCGCACCGCGCTGGCGGCGTCGACGCGGCGATGGCGAGTCTTGCCAAGGCGACGGCAAACGTGCGCACATCGGCGCCGCGCGCGGTCGAGGTCGCGTAACGCAGCGGAACATCGATGGCACGCACGACGCGCGAAGGGCCGTCCGATCCGCTGCCCGACGACCTCGTGCCGCTTCGCGATGCGCTCGTCGACGCGCATCACGGTCGCATCACCGTCGACGCGGCCGAGCTGCCCGTCCCCGCGAGCGACGAAGAGGCCTATGCGGTTCAGCAGTCGGTCGCCGAGTCGATGCGCTGGTTCGCGGCGTCGCGGCCCTTCGCGTGGAAGGTCGGCGCATCGAGCCGCGATGCCGTTCCGAGCGGCGCGCCGCTGCCGCCTGCACGCGTCGTGGCGAGCCCGGCGCGATTCGGTGCCGGCGCGTTCAACCGCATCCTGATCGAGGGCGAGATCGCATTCCGGTTGAGCGCGCCGATCGAAGCCGACGACGAGACGGGCGTGCGCGCGGCCATCGGGGAATGGCTCGTCACGATCGAGGTCGTCGACCCGCGCTACGCCGATCTCGAACGCGCGACGCCGACCCAGAAGCTGGCCGACCAGGGTGTGCATGGTGCGCTGGTCGTGGGCAGCGGCCGCCCGCTTCCGCCGGCCATCGACTGGCGCGCGCTCGAAGCGCGCGTGCGGCGCGACGGCGACCTCGTGCGCGAAACGCACGGCGGCCACCCGCTCGGAGACGTGCGCGTCCTGCTGCCGTGGCTCGCGCGGCATGCGGCGTCGCGCGGCATGGCGCTGCGCGCCGGCGACGTCGTCACCGCCGGCACGTGGACCGGTGTCTTCGAGGCCTTTTCAGGCGAGACGATCGACGTCGAGTTCGAGGGCATCGGCCGGGCGAGCGCGCGGTTCGATTGACGATATGCAAGCTGCCGAAATCGGCGGTGCCGAGCTCACCCGCGCTGCGCGCGAACGACCCAGCCGTGCACGGGCGCACCCGCCTCCCGGCGTAGCACCGCTGCGCTCACGTCGATTGACCCGAACTGCGCCGCCTCCAGCAACCGCACGATGTAATCGCGTGCGTGACTGTAGCGACCGTGTGGATTGATGCGGTAATCCTCGATGGCGTCGCTGCGTTCGACCGTGAACGCGAGCCAGCTCTTGGCACGTAGCGCGATGGCGGCCGCTTCGATCGCCGGGGCGAGATCCCCGAAATAGCACAGTGTGTCGGCGGATGCCACGACGTCGAAGCGTGCCGGGTGCGCGCGCAGGAACGACACGAGCTCCGCTTCGACGAGCGCGTCATAGACGTTTCGCGCGCGTGCCTTCGCGAGCATGCGCGGCGACAGGTCGACGCCCGTCAGCGCGCGTGCATGCGGCTTCAGCAGCGCGCCGCAAAGGCCGGTTCCGCAGCCTGCGTCGAGCACGTCGAGCGATGCGGCAGCGTCGTCGAGACCGTCGTCGAGCGCGGCGGCGAGAAGCTGCGGCGCATGGTAATCGAGCCGCGCGAGTAGCATCTCGTCGAAGCTGTCGGCGAACGCGTCGAACGTCGCGCGAACATAAGCATCGGAGGCACGCACCGGCACGTTCTCTCCCGAGCACGCAGCGAGCATGTGCACTGGCACGGGATTGTCCGGCTCGACCTCGGCCCAGGAGCGGAAGATCGACGCGGCGGCCGTCCGCTCGCCGGCGAGATAGAGCATGCGGCCGAGCATCTCGTGCGCGCGTGCGTGCTCGGGGTTGAGCTCGAGCACGCGGCAATAGGCGGCGATCGCCTCGCGCAGCGTCCCGCAGCTTCGAAACGCGGCCCCGAGGTTGAAGTACGCGTCCACCCTCGACGGTTCGAGCCGGATCGCTTCCTGCAGCGCAGAGACAGCTTCCGCGCTCCGGCGCGTTGCGTTTAGGACGACGCCGAGGTTGCTCCACGCGCTCGCATGCCGAGCGTCGAGTGCAATCGCCCGGCGGTAGGCCTGCTCGGCTTCGCCGAGGCGGCCGGATTGTTTGCAGACGTTGCCTAGGTTGTTCCACGCGTCCACGTAGTTCGGTGCGGCGTCGAGTGCGCGCCCGATCAGGTCGATCGCCTCGTCGGAGCGTTGCTGCTGATGCCGAAGCACGCCGAGGAAGTGCAGCGCGTTCGCATCGTTGGCGTCTTCGCGCAGGCGCGCGAGATATGCTGCCTCCACACCGCGCAGGTCGCCGGCGCGATGGCGCCGGATCGCGTGCGCGAGGTCCATGGACGCATGGCTCTGCCGGCCGCTCCTCTTTGCACTTCGACGCTCGGCGCGATTCATGGTGCCTCTTCGTGCGCGGACCGCGCCGCGCGTCGGCTGGAATTGTCCTCCAGCCGCGGACGGGCACACAATCGGCCGCACTCGGCGTTTGCCGCTCGTTTGGCACGGGGGTGTCGCGCGCCCAAACCTCGAGAACCGATCCGGGCCGCGCGTCCGGGCAAGTTACATTCAGGCAATGGGAGAGTGAAATGCACCTTAAAAAAGGAAAGGGAAAGCGACGCCAGTTGATCGCGGCCGCGCTGTCGGCAGTCGCGCTGGTGGCAGCAAGTCCGCAGGTTGCCTTGGCCGCAGCCGACATCTTCATCAAGATCGGCGACATCAAGGGCGAGTCGCAGGACGACCAGCACAAGGATTGGGTCGAGGTCCTCTCGTATTCGTGGGGTCTCTCCGGGGCCACGCGAAACGCGCCGAAGCCCCAGCAGCCGGTCGGTCCGCTTCAAGCGGCCTGCGCGCAGGAATTCACGATCACGAAAACGCTGGACAAGGCGTCGCCGGCGCTGTTTGCGAGCACGGCGACGGGGACGACGATCCCCTCGGTCACGTTCAACGCAAGGAGGCCGGACGGCTCGGGCGGTGGTAACTACCTCGTGATGACGTTTTCGAACGTCGTCATCACCTCCGTCGAGGACGGTGGATCAGGAGGCGAAGAGCGGCCCACCGAATCGGTTTCGTTCAACTTCGGGTCCGTGCAAGTCACCTACACGCCGCAAGCCGCGGCCGGCGTGGCGGCGGATTCCGTTTCCGCGACCGTACCGGGGACTTGTCGCTGAGGACTGATGCTTCTCTCGCATCGGCTTTCGATTACTCGGAAGTCGATGCGCCGAGGAGCCGCTTGAGGTCGTACAGCGCGGCCAACGCGTCGCGTGGCGAAAGGGCGTCGGGGTCGAGCTCCGAGAGCTTCGCGACGATCGTGGCACGCGCAGTCGAATCAGCGGAGGTCGCGGTCGCGGAAGGCGGCGCCGGAGGTGTATTGCCGGAGACAGTCGTCGGCTGCGACGAAGCGCGATAGGCTCCTTCGACCGCGATTTCCTGCGCGAAAAGATCGTGCTGGGCATCGTCGCGCACGTTGAACTTGTCGAGGCGCGCGAAGTAGCGCTGCGCCTGGCGCAGCGTATCCGCCGGCACGCCGGCGAGCCGCGCCACCTGCAAGCCGTAGCTGCGGTTCGCGGGTCCGTCTTCGACGTGATGCAGGAACACGATGCCGGGACCCTGCCGGCTCTTCGTCTCCACGGCGTCGAAATGCACGTTCGCGCAGCCGTCGTTCTCGGAGGGCAGCGCGGTCAGCTCGAAGTAGTGCGTCGCGAACAGCGTGAGGCTGCGATTGACGGCAGCAAGACGGTGTGCGATTGCCCACGCGAGCGCGAGCCCGTCGAACGTCGACGTGCCGCGGCCGATCTCGTCGATCAGCACGAGGCTTCGTGCCGTCGCGCGGTTCAGGATGTACGCAGCCTCCGTCATCTCGACCATGAACGTGGAGCGCCCTCCGGCGAGGTCGTCGGCGGCGCCGATCCGCGTATGGATCGCATCGAGCGGACCGAGCGTCGCGCGCGTCGCGGGCACGAACATGCCGGCATAGGCGAGAAGCGCGATCACCGCGATCTGCCGCATGTAGGTCGACTTCCCGCCCATGTTCGGTCCGGTGACCACGAGCAGGCGCCGCGACGCATCGAGCGACACGTCGTTCGGGATGAACGTCTCGACCTGGCGCTCGACCACCAGATGGCGCCCGCCTTCGATGGCGATTCCGACCTCGTCCCGGAACCGCGGCCGGACCAGGCGCAACGCATCGGTGCGCTCCGCGAGGTCGACGAGGACGTCGAGCGTCGCGAGCGCCGCGGCGACCTTCTGCAGCGGCACGATCGCGTCGGCCAGCTGCGCGAGCAGGTCCTCGTACAGGCGCCGCTCGCGCGCCAGCGCGCGTTCCTGCGCCGTGAGCGCCTTCGACTCGAACGCGGCGAGCTCGGCCGTCGTGTAGCGTTCCGCGTTCTTGAGCGTTTGCCGCCGGCGGTAATCGTCGGGCACGCGCTCGGCCTGCGCGCGCGTCACCTCGATGTAGAAACCGTGGACACGGTTGTACTCCACCTTGAGGGTCGCGATGCCGGTGCGCTCGCGCTCCCGCCTCTCGAGCGCGAGGAGGAACTCGCCGCATCCTGCGTCGACGTGGCGCAGCTCGTCGAGCTCGGCATCGTAGCCATCGGCGATCACCCCGCCGTCGCGCAGCTGCGCGGCGGGCTCGACCGCCATCGCGCGCGCAAGCAACGCGTGCCAGTGTGCGTCGACCGCGAGGTCGCCGACACAGTCGCCAACGAGCGGAGCATCGAAGGCTGCCGCGCTTTCGGCGAGACTTGGCAGTATGGCGAGCGTGTCACGCAGGCCGGCGAGATCGCGCGGACGCGCGCTTTTGAGCGCAATCCGCGACACCACTCGTTCGACATCGACGGTGCCGCGCAGCCGTTCGGCGATCGCACGCGCTGCCGGCGCGTTCGCGCGAATGCGCTCGATCGCCTCGTGCCGCGCCGCGACTTTCGCCTGGTCGCGCAGCGGATGCGTGAGCCAGTGCCGCAGCAACCGGCTGCCGGCCGCGGTGGCGCACGCGTCGAGCAGCGAGTGCAGCGTCGGCTCGCGCGCGCCGGCGATCGTCTGCGTGATTTCCAGGTTGCGGCGCGTGGCGGCATCGAGCGCGACGAATTCGGTCGCCGACTCGACGCGCAGCGTGCGCACGTGCGCGAGATCGCTTTGCTGCGTAGCGCTCGCGTAGCCGAGCAGCGCGCCGGCGGCGCCGAGCGCGAGGGGTGCCGCATCGGCGCCGAAGCCCGCAAGATCGATCGTGCCCATCTGTCGGGCGAGGGCGCGCGCCGCCGCCGCACGATCGAAGTGCCATTGCGGCAGGCCATGCACGGCCGCCGGCGTGCCGCGCCATGCCGGCGATGATTCGCCATCCTCGAGCAACAGCTCCGCCGGCTCGATGCGCTCGAGCGTGGCCGCGCAATCGGCGGTCGCGACGTCGGCGAGCGTGAGCTGCCCGGACGCGAGGTTGAGCCAGGCGATGCCGACACGATCCTTTTCGCGCACGAGCGCGGCGACGGGCGCGTCCCGCTTCGCCTCCAGCAATCCGGCATCGGTCAGCGTCCCCGGCGTCACGATGCGCGTGACCTTGCGCTCGACGAGCCCCTTGCTCGTCGCCGGATCGCCGATCTGGTCGACGATCACGGCGCTTTCTCCGCGCGCGAGCAGCCGCACGAGGTGCTGCTCGAGCGCATGGTGCGGGACCCCCGCCATCGGGATCGGCGCTCCGTTCGACTGCCCGCGCGCGGTGAGCGTGATGTCGAGAAGCCGCGCCGCGCGCTCGGCGTCGGCGTAGAAGAGCTCGTAGAAGTCGCCCATCCGGTAGAAGAGCAGCCGGTCGGGATGCGCGTCCTTGAAGCGCAGGTACTGCCGCATCATCGGCGTGTGCGACGATTCCAACGCTTTGATCGGCTGCGAAATTTTTTCGGTTTCCGCTTTCACCTCGACGACGTGTGCCCGGTCACTCGATCGGGACAGTCTAATCGGGTTTCGCCCGTGTTTCCGGCCGTCGTCTTTCGGGAACGCGAGGCCGAGGCCAAAAGATGGCGAGAGACGACGGGGGTTTGTCGCCTCTCGCCAAAGAGTCCGTCGCGTAGGAGGAGTACCGCGACGACAACGATCACATCCTTCGCCGTACGACTCCTCGCGTCTTCGCAAATCACGACATCCGAACCGGTTTCGCCCTTCCGCCGGTCGTTGCGCGCACGAAACGGAGCGGATCGCAGCGCGTTTCGCGAGTGCGCAGACGCCGATCTCGACCACCCGAATCGAGCGGCGGTCAGGGAAGGGGCAGTGGCACGTCGCGAAGCAAAGCCTCGATTCGTTGCATGCTGGCCGGCTTCACGAGGTGGTGATCGAAACCGGCGGCGCGCGTACGCCGGTAGTCCTCCTCCTGCGCAAATCCGGTGAGCGCGACGAGGAGCGCATCGCGCGCCTCGTGCGTCGCGCGCAACCGTTGCGCGACATCGTAACCGCTCATGCCTGGCATCGCGAGATCGAGGAACACCGCGTCCGGCCGGAATCGCCCCGCGGCGTCGAGGGCCGCGGGACCGTCGAACGCGACGACGACGTCGTGCCCCATGGCCCGAAGCGCGGCCGCGAGCGTGTTCGCCGATGCCTCGACGTCGTCGACGACGAGGATGCGCCGCGCCGGCATCGGGCTCGTCGACGGGGTTTCGTGCACGATGATCGGCGCCTCGGATGGCATCGTCGCCGCTTCCGCAACCGGCGCGAGCGGCAGCCGCACGACGATCTCCGTGCCGCAGCCACGGCCGGCACTTCGCGCCTCGATCGTGCCGCCATGCATTTGGACGAGGAGTTTCGACAATGCGAGGCCGATGCCCATGCCGCCGCGCGGATTCTCGAGCGTTGGCTCCGCCTGGACGAACATGTCGAAGACGCGCTCGAGCATGTCGGGCGGAATGCCGCGGCCGTCGTCGACGACGTGCACGATCGCCCAGTCGCCGTGGCGCTCGACGGTGAGCCGGATGCGTCCGCCTTCCGGCGTGTACGTGACCGCGTTGTTCAGGATGTTCCCGAAAACCTGGGTCAACCGCGCCATGTCGGCAACCAGCCACAGATCCGCGGGGGCCGGAGCGACGTCGAGCGTCTGCCGCTGCTTGTCGACGAGGAGGCGTACCGCTTCGACGGCGTCATCGACGATCTCGCCGAGCAGTACCGGGCCGCGGCGCAGTTCGATCGTGCCACGGCTCACGCGCGACACGTCGAGCAGGTCGTCGAGCAAACGCGTCAACTGCCGCACTTGCCGCTCCATCAGCGCGCGCAGCTCGTCCGCGCGCTTCGCGTCGTGCGCGACGGACGGCCACAGGTACAGCGCGTTGGAAAGCGGTGCGAGCGGGTTGCGCAACTCGTGCGCGAGCATCGCCAGGAACTCGTCCTTGCGCCTGTCGTTCTCGCGCAGCCGCTCCTCGGCCTCCTGGCGTTCCGTCGTGTCGACGCCCATCACGAAGAAGCCGCGCACCTCGCCGTCCTCGGCGATGTCGGGCACGCACGCGATGTCCGTCATCCGCATGCCGAGCCGCCGATGCTCGCTGCGGCTCGCGAAGGTGACCGTTTCGCCGCGCAACGCGCGCTGCATGTAGGGAAGTCTCTCGTGGTACGTCTCTTCGCCGATCACTTCGCGCACGTGCCGACCGACGAGCGTCGCGGTGTCCACGCCGTACCAGTCGCCGTAGGCCGCGTTGTTGAATCGGTAGTGCAGCGCGCGGTCGACGTAGCTGATCTTGGCGGGAACGTGATCGGCCACGAGGCGCACCTGTGCGGCGCCTTCCTTCGCATCGCGCATCGTCCGCGTGCGCTCGATCGCTTCGAAGCAGCGATGAGCAACGAGCCGCGCGAGATCGGCCTCGTCCTCGGTCCAGGCGCGCGCAACCTCGGTGCGAAGCAGCATCGCGGCGGCGAGCCGGCCGTCGTCGAGAACCGGAACGGCCAGCATCGGTCGCGCGAGCGCGGAGCCGTCTCCCGCCTCCTGCGTTCCGCTCCATCTCCCGCCGTCGCTTCGGTATGCGCGACCGGCACCAAGCGCGTCGGTCATCGCGTCGTCGCGTCCGCCAAGGCGTAACGTCGACGGAAGGGAGGGCACGCCCACGGCGTGTTCGGCGACCACGTCCGCGCGACACGAGTCGGCATCGACGCGCACGTACGCGCATGCAGCCCCGACGTGAAGGCCGAGAAGGTGCACGGCCGTCGCCACCGCGTCGTCGCAGTCGAGCGCGGTGGTGAGTACCGCATCGAGATCGAGCAGGAAGCGCAGCGCGGTCGCCATCGGCGCGTCTTGTCCCGCCCGCTTCAGAACACCCAGAACGCCTGCCTCGGCAACTCCAGCCAGTGGCGTCCCGCGGCGAGCGGCTCGCTGCCGTAGGCGCGCAGCCGCGCTTCGCCGACATGGAATAGATGCTCCCACTTGTCGCCGAGATACATCGACGTCGACAGGTCGGCCGCGAGACGGTTGTCGCCGGGGCCTTCGGCGATGCGGATTCGCTCGAGACGGATCATGCCGACTCCTTCGGCCCCGGCTGCCGCGCCTTGCTTCGCCGTTCCCCAGAGGCGGAAGCCCTGGCCCTCGAGCAGCGCCGCGCCGTCGCGAACCTCGGCGACGCGGCCGGGCAGCCGGTTGTTGCTGCCCATGAAGTCGGCGGTGAACAGCGTCTCGGGTGCGCTGTACATCTGCTGCGGCGTGCCCTGTTGCTCGATCCGGCCGCCGTTCAGAAGCAGGATGCGATCGGACATCGCGAGCGCTTCCGACTGGTCGTGCGTCACGCAGAGCGCGGAAAGCTGCATGCGCACGATCAGCTCGCGCAGCCACGCGCGTGCCTCCTCGCGAAGCTTTGCGTCGAGGTTCGAAAGCGGCTCGTCGAGCAGGATCACCGGCGGGTTGTAGACGAGCGCGCGCGCGAGCGCCACGCGCTGCTGCTGGCCGCCCGACAGTTGATGCGGGAAGCGCTCGGCGAGGTGGCCGAGCGATAGCTGCTCGAGCGCAGTCCTGACGCGATTGCCCACGTCGTCGCGCGCGGTGTGGCGCAATCGCAGGCCATAGGCGACGTTGTCGAACACCGTCTTGTGCGGCCACAGTGCGTACGACTGGAACACCAGCCCGAGGTTGCGACCCTCGGCCGGAATGTCGATGCCCTTTGCGCTGTCGAAGACGACCTTGTCGTCGATCAGGATGCGTCCCTCGTGCGGCACCTCGAGGCCTGCGACGGCACGCAGCAGCGTCGTCTTGCCGCTGCCCGACGGACCGAGCAGCGATACGACCTCGCCGCGCGAGAGCGTCATCGCGACGCCTTTGAGAATCGCGTTGTCGCCGTAGCGCAGATGCAGGTTCTCGACGGTCAGTTCGGGCATGGTGGACGCCTGTTCATCCGATGAGCGTTGAGAGAATGTGCTTGCGCCAGGAGGCTAGTCGCGCAACCGCACGCCGAAGCGCAGTGCGATGGCGAGGCCGACGAAGACGAGCAGGATGTTGATCAGCGACAGCGCGGCGACGACGTCGATCGCGCCGCCCTGCCACAGCGACACGAGCTCGGCGCCGATCACCTCGGTGCCGGGCGCGAGCAGGTACACGCCCGTGGAATACTCGCGCTCGAAGATCATGAAAACGAGCAGCCACGAGCCGAGCAGCCCGTGGCGGATCAGCGGCAGCGTGATCTCCCGCGAGATGCGCCCGCGCCCGGCGCCGATCGTGCGCGCCGCTTCCTCGAGCTCCGTGCTCACCTGCAGCAGCGACGACGAGATGAGGCGCATCCCGTAGGCGAGCCAGACGACGGTGTAGGCGAGCCACATGCTGAAGATCGTCTCGCGCAGCGGCCGAAGCGGCGGAAAGAACAGGAACACCCAGAGGAACGCAAGGCCGATCAGAAGTCCCGGCACCGCGCGTGGAATCAGCACCAGGTAGTCGACGATCCGCGACCAGCCGTCGTTGCGCCGGTGCGTCGCGAAGCCGATCGCCGTGTAGCAGGCGACGGTGAGCGCGCCGCCGATCGTGCCGAGCAATACCGTGTTGACGATCGCACGGACGTCGGTGGGCTCGTTGAACACCTCGAGGAAGTTGTTGAGCGTGAACGCCTCGGCGAGCCTCACGCCGAATCCCCAGTTGGTGACGAAGGCGCGGAGCGCGATGCCGGTCAGCGGAACGAGCACCGCGACGAAGAGCCAGAGACCGACGAGCGCGACGGCGGGCCCCTTCCAGCGTCCCAGCGGCAGCTCGCGGATGCGGCCGGCCTTGCCCTTGATCGTCGCGTACTTCCGCACGTTCTGCAGCAGCCGCCGCTGCAGCAGCACCAACGGAATCGTCAACGCGACGATGCACACGGCGACGGCCGCCATCAGGTGATACGACGGCGTGCCGAGCTTGTTCGTGAGCTTGTAGAGATACGTCGACAGCACGAGGTGCCCCTCGGGATCGCCGAGCACGAGGGGCAGCCCGAAGAGCTCGAGCCCCAGGAAGAAGATCAGCACGGCGGAAAAGAGCAGCGCCGGCATGATCAGCGGCAGCGACACCGAGATCGCGACGCGGAACGGCGAGGCTCCCGCGACGCGCGCCGCTTCCTCGACGTCGGAGCCCAGGTTCTTGAGCGCCGATGACGCGTAGATGTACACGTTGGGAACGTGCGTGAGTCCGGCGATCACCGCCATCGCGGGCAGCGAATAGAGCCCCCACGGAATGCCGCCGAACAGGTTCGTCGCGAGCACCGAGTAGAACCCCACCGGACCGGCGGCGACGACGTAACCGAACGAGAGCACCATCGGCGAGACGAAGCTCGGCACGAGAAGCAGCGGCTCGATGACGCGCCTGCCGGGGAAATCCGTGCGCTCCATCACGAATGCCAGCACGCCGCCGAGCGGCACCGCGATCAGCGTCATGCCGGCGGCGATCAGCAACGAGTTGACGAGCGCCGACCAGAAATCCGGATCGCTGAAGATGAATACGTATGCCTCGACGCCCACTTTCTTGACGGCGTCGAAGAACGGTGCGTTGAGAAGGCTCTGGTAGACGATCAGCGACAGCGGTGCGAGCACGACGAGCGCGGTCAGGGCGATCGTCAGTGCACGCGGCACGCCCGCGAGGAACGCCGCCCCGCCGCGGTCGGCCGCGACCGGCACCGTCGGCTTGGCGATCGTGGCCATGTCAGGGATCAGGTATCGCTATCCGGTATCAGTCCGGCGTGAGAGATCGATGGCGGCTTGCCGATCCCCGATACCTGAACTCTGATACCTGAGCTACTTCGCGCTGCCCGCCGCGAGGCCCTTCTTCCACTCGGACAGGAACTCGAGCCGCTTCTTCGGATCGAGCCACTGCGTGATCTCGGAGCTCACGGGAATCGGCTTCACGGCGTTCTGGCCGAGCTCCTTGTTGAGCGATGCCGCCGTGTACTCGGTCTGCACGTCGGTGCGGATCGAGAACAGCTCGACCTCGCCGCCGATCATCTTCTGTCCGCGCGGCGACAGGATGTAGTCGACCCACAGCTTGGCGGCACTCGGATCCTTGGCACCCTTGCCGATGAAGATCACGCGTGACAGGATCAGCGTGTAGTCCTTCGGCAGCACGACGCCGAGATTCGGATCCTTCTTCGCGCGAACGAGCGCGTACGAGCCGAGCACGTTGTAGCCGAGCAAGTGCTCGCCGGACGATACCTTCTCGAGCATGTTCCCGGTGCTCGCGTAGACTTTGTAGCTTGTCGCGCCGAATCCCTTCTCCAGGTCCTTCATCCCCGGGAAGTATTTGGCGTCCTGCACGACGAACATGAAGCCGACGCCGCTCTTCTCGATGTCGTAGGTAGTAACCTTGTTCTTGAACTTGGCGGTGTCGCCGTTCAGGAGCTTCGCGAACGCGGCATGATCCTGCGGGATCTCGTTGCCGGTCACGAGGCGCTTGTTGTAGATGAACACGGCGGGCTCGTACGTCGTGCCGTACGCCTCGTTCTTGTAGTTCGCCCACGCCGGCAGCTTCGCCGCCTCCGGCGACGCATACGGCATCGCCTTGCCGTCGTCGACGAGCTTCACCTGGAGGTCCATCGCGGAGCTCCACATGACGTCGGCGCCGCCCTGTCCCGACGCGGACTCCGCGATGAAGCGGTTGTACATCTCCGTCGAGTTCATGTCGTTGTACTCGACCTTGATGTCCGGATACAGCGCGTTGAAGTCCTTGATCAGCGGTTGCGCCGCCTTCGTGTCCAGCGCGCTGTAGATGACGACCTTGCCCTCCTTCTTGGCGGCCGCGATCGTCTGCGCGTAGTCCGCCGGATAGCCGGCGGGGACCGTCTGCGCGAAAGCCGGAGCGGCGATCGTCGCGAGGGCGATGAGCAAAAGACGTGGCGACATGCGATCCTCCGAGGGAAAGGTTGAGCCCGTCCGACGTTCTTGTTGCGGCATTGCGCGCGAATGGCTTCCGGACAGGCGTTTCGACGATCTATTCTATGGCAAATGGGAGGCATCGCGGCCCGGCCGCGCAGCCTTCGAAGCGCCGGCCGCATGGGCGGACGCTGCAAGCAACCCAATGCGCGAGGCCGACATGGAGCGGGATTGGACGACGTGGATCGGACGCAGCGACCAAGCGGTCGACCGGGTGACCGCTTCGCCGGTCATGCGGCTTGCCGCGACGCTGGACCGCAACGACCCGGCGCCACGCGACGGCGACACGCTGCCGCCGCTGTGGCACTGGCTGTACTTCCTGCCGCACTACCCCGCATCGGCCGTAGGGCGCGACGGACACGCGCGTCGCGGCGGTTTTCTGCCGCCGATTCCGCTGCCGCGGCGCATGTGGGCCGGCGGACGCTTGACCTTCCGCGCGCCGCTTCACGTCAACGAGACGGTCACGCGCGAATCGCAGATCGCCGACATCGTGGAGAAGCGCGGCCGCAGCGGCCCGCTCGTGTTCGTCGTCGTCCGGCACACGATCAGCGGCGAGGACGGCGTTGCGATCGTCGAGGAGCACGACATCGTCTACCGCGACGTGCCGACCGGCGGCGCGCACGATGCGTCGCGAAGCCCCGCACCCGTCGACGCTGCTTGGTCGCGCGAGATTCACCCCGATCCGGTGCTGCTCTTCCGCTACTCGGCGCTCACGTTCAACAGCCACCGGATTCACTACGATCGTCGCTACGTCGTCGACGTCGAGCACTACCCGGGGCTCGTCGTCCATGGACCCCTGCTCGCGACGCTCCTCGCGGACCTGCTGCGCCGCGCGCTGCCCCAGGCGCGGCTCGCCACGTTCGCGTTTCGTGCGTCGAGCCCGCTGTTCGACGGCGAGCCGTTCTTCGTGCGCGGAAAGCCCGCGCAGGACGGCGCGAGCGTTCATCTGTGGGCGGAGAGCATCCACGAGGCGCTCGCGATGGGCGCGACCGCGACGCTCGCATGAACGCGCTGGTCGCTTGCACTCGAGCGAGGCGTTGCAGCGCGTGAGCGCGAGCCGTCATCCGGAAATCCGCGACGCGATCCGCGCCCTTTGCGCGCAGTTTCCGGACGAGTACTTCCGCAGCGTCGACGCCGAGCGCGGTTATCCGGAAGCGTTCGTCGATGCACTGATGCGCGCCGGCTGGCTCGCGGCGATGATCCCCGAGGCATACGGCGGCGCGGGCCTCGGGTTGAGCGCGGCGTCGGTGATCCTCGAGGAGATCAACCGCGCGGGCGGCAACGCGGGTGCCGTGCACGGACAGATGTACAACATGGGGACGCTCCTGCGTCACGGCAGCGAGGCGCAGAAACGGCGCTACCTGCCGTCGATCGCCGCGGGAACCTTGCGCATGCAGTCGATGGCCGTTACCGAGCCGGCGGCTGGCACCGATACGACGAAGATCCGGACGGCCGCCGTGCGACGCGGGGACCGCTACGTCGTGAACGGGCAGAAGGTGTGGATTTCGCGCGTCCATCATTCGGACCTGATGATCCTGCTCGCACGCACGACGCCGGTCGCAGAGGTGTCGCGGCGCGCGGAGGGGATGTCGATCTTCATCGTCGACCTGCGCGAAGCGATCGGACACGGCCTCACCGTGCGGCCGATCCGCAACCTCGTCAACCATGAGACGAACGAGCTCTTCTTCGACGACCTCGAGATTGCCGCGGAAAACCTGATCGGCGACGAGGGGCAGGGCTTCCGCTATCTCCTCGACGGCCTCAATGCCGAGCGCGCGCTCATTGCCGCCGAATGCATCGGCGACGGTCGCTGGTTCGTCGAGCGGGCGGTCGACTACGCGAACACGCGCATCGTGTTCGACCGCCCGATCGGCCGCAACCAGGGCGTCCAATTTCCGATCGCCGAGGCGCACATCGAGGTCGAGGCCGCCGACCTCATGCGATACCGGGCGTGCGACCGCTTCGACGCGGGCGAGCCCTGCGGCGCCGAGGCGAACATGGCGAAGTACCTCGCGGCCAAGGCGTCGTGGGAAGCCGCGAACGTGTGCCTGCAGACGCACGGCGGGTTCGGCTTCGCTGCCGAGTACGACGTCGAGCGCAAGTTCCGCGAGACGCGCCTCTACCAGGTCGCGCCCGTGTCGACGAACATGATCTTCTCGTACGTCGCCGAGCACGTGCTCGGATTGCCCCGCTCGTTCTGATCAGCCGGCCGCGGCCCGCTTGTTCGTCTGCATCGCCTCCTGCAGCCGCTTCTGCGACGTGACGTCCGCGGCGCGCTTGCCGGCGATCATCTCGGTGATCCAGCTCACGAGAATGGTCGTGTAGGCGTGCCGGCAGGCGGGATCGGAAAGCGCATGGTCGGCCCCGTCGATCAGGCGATAGGTGAGCGAGCGCGCGCCGCCGAACGCGGCGCGGTAGTTCTCAATCACCTCGTGCGGAATGATCGTGTCGTGCGCGCTCTCGACGATCAGCACGTCGCCGCGGTAGGCCGCCGCGGCGCGCAGCGCCCGGTTGTCGTGCGTCTGGATCGCCATGTGGCGATAGGCCTCGAGTCCCTGCAGCTTCGAGAGCGCGAGCTTCGGTGACGTCCAGTCGGTGTCCTTGTACAGCGCGGGCGCCCGCAGGCCCAGCCACTTCACCGGCCGCAGCGTGGTGAGGATCGTCGCCAGGTAGCCGCCGTAGCTGCTGCCGACGACGGCGATCTGGTCGTCGTCGACCGCCGCTTCGCGTGCCAGGCGGTCGTAGGCGGCAAGCGCATCGGTCAGGTTGTCCTCGCGCGTGACCGTCGCCTGCTGCGTCGCGGTCTTGGCGTGCCCGCGCATGTCGACGGTCAGGCACGCGCAGCCGAGCGCCGCGATCTCGCGCGCCCGCGCCGCGAGATTGGCCTGACTGCTGCCCCAGCCGTGCAGGAACAGCACGCCGGGCATCCGCGTGTCCGGCACGATCAGCGTCGCGGCGATGCAATGACCGCCAACCGCGATCTCGAAGGTCTCGTCACGCGTGAACATGATTCGAGATGCAAACATACTTCACCAGACGGCCGCCGTCGTCGTCGAGACCGTCGAAATAGACGCTCGCGCCGGGCGGCACCGGCACGTCGTCGTAAATCTCGGTCGACGTCGCACGCACCCCTGAAAGCGCCGTGTCCGCGCGGAACGCGGCGAGCGCCGACGCCTCGGCGCCGCTCGCACCGCCGACCCGCCAGGATTGCTCCAGCACGCCCAGTCGGCGCTCGCCCGATGCGTCGGTGCCTTCGGCGACGTCGTAATTGCGCCGCGACGCGAAGAGTCCGTCGAAGCACGCGAACGCCGCCGCGTCGTAGAGTCGCGCCTGCTCGATGGCGCGCCGGGCCGCGGGCGCAGGCGCGTACGACGCAAGCAGCGCGTCGAAGTCGCCGCGCGCGACGAACAGATCCGATCCGCCATAGACTTCGTGGCGGCGATGGTTGCGCGTGAGCCGCTGGGTGCCGAAATAACTTGCCGTCAGCCCGTCCACGCGCACCTGCCCGACGCTGTGCGTCGTCACATCGTCGAGGTGTTCCTCGATCGCAATGCCGTAGCGCGCCACTTCGCCGGGATCCACGGCGGCAAGCGCCTGCTCGAGGCCGGCCGCATCGTCGACGAAAGTCTGGCCCGCTCCGCCGATGCCGAGCGCCCGCTTGATCCGGATCGGGCCGCGGGCGAGGAGCTTCGATGCGGCGCGAAGCGCGTCGTCGGTCGAGAACGCCGAGTATCCGGCGAGCACGGCGCGGCCGATGCGATGGCCGAACATCGGCGACCATCCGTCCGGCGTACGCGCGCGGTCGTCGAGCAGCGGGTGGCTGATGCACTTGGTCGCGACGAACGCGTGCGGCACGACTCCGCCGAAGAGGTCGTCCTCGGCCGCGATGCCGAGCGAGCGCGCGCGCTCGACGCCGATCACCGTATCGATCGGCACGAAATAGGGAGGTGCCCCGCCGTGCGCGCGCGGATCGTATTCGCCCGCGAACACGGAGCCCTTGATCTGCGCAATGGTGCGGGCGATCGCGCAGCACGTGGCGTGATCATGCGCGGCGCGGGCGCTTTCGCCTCGGTAGACGACGACCTCGCGCTGTCGCCCCGCGGCCTCGCGATGGTGAGGCGTTGGCTCGTTTGTCGGCTTCAAGTCACTCCCCTGACTGCAGCCCGAGGCGGCTGCCGAGCCGTTAGACCTCGCGCATTGCGATTGATTGCCGGCGGCGTCCCGTAGGCGAAACACCGACGGCGCCATTCCTTCACCTCGAACACGCTTTTCGTGTATTTTCGGGACCCGTTCGAACAAGAATGAAAGGAGCGGGGCGTGACTTTCGCGAAGACGAATGCGCCGCGCCGGTTGCATCCGGGCGCGAAGAGGTCACGCATCGGCGGTTCGGCCGGGATCCGCTCGTTCTTCGGCGGCCGGCACGCGAAGATCTACAACGAGCCCGGGGAGGGCACGACGATCAAGCTTTACCTGCCAAGGCTCGGAGGCCTGCCCGGCGGACTCAACGGGCGGCAACTCGCCGACGAGGCGCGCAAACGCCGCCCCGATCTGCTCGTGCTTCACGCGACCGGCTATGCGCGAAACGCCATCGTTCACCAGGGGCGGCTAGACCCGGGCGTCGAGCTCATCACCAAACCGTTCACGTTCTCGTCGCTCGCGCTCAAGGTGAACGCGGTCTTCGAGCGTCGGCAGCGGCGCCGCGCGCCTGCTCTTTGAACATGAAAACGAGGATCGGAATGGACGAAGCGAATCGGCTCGCGGTCGACGTCATCTCGGACGTGGTGTGCCCATGGTGCTTCATCGGCAAGCGCAAGCTCGATGCCGCGCTTCGCCAGCTCGCCGAGCGCGACTCGGCGATGCAGGCGATCGTGCGCTGGCATCCGTTCGAGTTGAACCCTGATCTGCCGGCGGACGGCATACCGCGCACCGACTACCTCGAGCGCAAATGGGGCAGCGTCACGCGGGCGAACCAGAACTACGTGCGCGTGTCGGGCGTCGGAGAAGCCGTCGGCATCGGGTTTCGCTTCGACCTGATCGAGCGGCAGCCGAACACGTTCGATGCGCACCGGCTCATCGCCTGGGCGCAGCGGCAGGGCGACGCGAACGCGCTCGTCGAGCGGCTCTTCGCCGCGTACTTCCTCGAAGGCCGCTTCGTCGGCGATCGCGGCGAGCTCGCGCGCATCGCCGGGGAAGCGGCCCTGTCCGAAGACGCGGCACGCGCGATGCTCGACTCGGACGCGGTTCGCGACGACGTCGCGCGCGAGAGCCGCGAGGCGCTCGACGTCGGCGTGCGCGGCGTGCCGTTCTACATCTTCAACGGCAGGATTGCGGTGTCGGGCGCGCAGAACCCCGAGACGCTGCTCGAGGCGATCGCCGCGGCGCGCGCGGCAGCGACGTCTCCCGCCTAAGCGCTCGCGAGCGCGACGAGCGCGCGCTTCGAGTCGGACACCCAGCCGAAGATGCCGCCCTGTGCCTTGATCATCTCGAGCGCGACGCGCTGGAATTCCGGGAAATACGAGCCGACGCAATCGGACAGCACGACGCATTCGTAGCCGCGGTCGTTCGCCTCGCGCACGGTCGTGTTCACGCACACCTCGGTGGTCACGCCGCAGACGATCAGCGACCTGATGCCGCGGTTGTGCAGGATCAGATCCAGGTCCGTCGCGCAGAACGCGCCCTTGCCGGGCTTGTCGACGACGACTTCGCCTTTCAGCGGCGCAAGCTCGTCGACGATGCCATGACCGCGCTCGCCACGTACGAGGATGCGGCCCATCGGTCCGAGATCGCCGATCCGCTTGTCGCCTCGGCCGCGGACCAGCTTCGACGGTGGGCAATCGGCGAGGTCGGGCGCATGGCCCTCGCGCGTGTGGATCACCAGCATCTCCCGCTCACGCGCGGCATCGAGCATGCGGCGGCATGGCCCGATCACGGCCGTAAGCGGCGTGACGTCGTTGCCAAGGGCTTCGCCGAATCCGCCGGGCTCGACGAAATCGCGCTGCATGTCGATGACGAGAAGCGCGGTCGTGCGCGGATCGAACTCGAACTCGTACGGCTCGGCGTGCATTTTTGCGAGGCTCATCTCGTGCTCCTTGCCGCGGTCACGTGTTGACGAGCGGCTGCGGCGAACGCATGGCGAGTGCCATGCAAGTCGCGCCGAACAGCGCGTAGCCGAGCGCCACGAGCGGCGACACCATCCAGCCCAGTTGCTCGCCGTGGATCAGGCCGATGAACGCCAGGATCGCGCCCGCGAACGCCCACGCCGCGGCCGTGCGAAGGCGCTGCTCGATGATGAACACGGCGATCGCGCCGAGGATCATGCCGGCCAGCACCGATCCGCCCCCGAGCGATTCGAGGCCGCGATACAGAACGCCGGTGGCCGCGAGCTTCGCCTCGCCGACCTGCGCGACCGACGTACCGGCCGCCGTGAGCGCACCGTCGATCTGCGTCTTCGTCCATTCGGCGATGTTGGGAATCAGCGCGAGCACGACGGCCGGCGCGTGATTCTTCGGCGTCGTCTGGAACGCCTGCGCGCCGATCACGAGGCCGATGTAGAGCAGGATCGGCAGGATCGCGACGAGCGGGATCACGGCGAGCAGCAGCGCCGTCAGGCCGAGGAAGCAGACGATCGCGATCGCGATGCCGGTCGCGAGCGAGTAGCCGATGCGTCCGCCGACGGCCTTCCAGCCCGGATGGCCGATGTACACGGCCGGCGGAAACGGGCTTCCGAGCATCGAGCCGACGATCGCGCCGATCCCGTCGGCAAGCAGGATCTTGCGCAGGCTGTAGTTGTCGCCGGCCGCCGAGGCGCTCTCGACGTTGTTCATGCCTTCCGTGAAGTTATAGATGCCGAGCGGAATCGCGGTGACGAGCAGCGGCGCGACCTTCGCGAGTCCCTGCCAGACGTCGGTCGAGAAAAGCGGCAGGCGCAGCCCGAATTGCTCGAACGACTTCGCGACCGCCGAGCCCTGCATGTAGTCGCTCCAGCCGATCCACGACACGACCCATCCGATCACCGAGCCGACGATCACCGCCGCGAGGCCGCCCGGCATGCCGCCGGGCAGCCGTATGTTGGCCGTCCATGCGACGAGCACGAGCGCCAGGCAGACGAGGCCGATCCACGGCACTTCCCAGATCTGGAAGGCCGGGCGCATCGAAATGAAGGCGATCGAGATGCCGGCGAGCGTGCCGAGCATGGCGGCGCGCGGCGTGAGCGCGCGGATCCTCGGCCCGACGAAAGCGCCGATCAGCACGATGACGCCGATGATGAAGGCCCACGCGAGACCAGCACGCCAGGCAACCAGCGGATCCTTCGTCGCCAGATACGTCGGCAGCATGATCAGGAACACGACGATGAACATGTGCGGCACGCTCGGCCCGTACGGCATCGCGGTGACGTCGTCGCGCCGTTCCTGCTTCGAGAGCTGCCACGCGAGATACGCATAGAACAGGTTGCCGAGCGGCAGCGCGATGCCGAGCGCCGGCAGGATCCGCCCGAAGACGGTGTCGGTCGGGATCTGCACGACGCCCAGGGCAAGGCCCGCCAGGACGAGCACGTTGAGCAAGACGTTGGTTCCGAGTCCGAAGAACGCGTTCAGGTCTCCGGCGACCCAGAGCTTGGGCCTGAACGCTTCCGTAGTGGCGGTCACGCGGTGGATCCTCCTTGTGCCCCTCTACCCCTGATCCCTCACCCTCATGCCCCGGGCCAGGCGCCGTT
>DATIEN010000079.1:0-21629 GCA_035455705.1 Casimicrobiaceae bacterium
CGTCAATTCCTGTGCGGCGGCCTGCATCTTGCGCAGCGGGCCGAAGCCGAGCGCGTCGGAAAGCGCGCCGAACGTGCGGTCGAACGCGAGCGCCGCGCCCGGCGCCGGCATCGCGCCGGTCAGCGGCGCGACGATCGCCGCGGCATCGATCGGATGCGCACCTCGCGCCTGTTGCGTCGGGGCGAACGAGGACAGCGCGGCTGCCCACTGGCCGAGCAGACCCTGCGTGCCGCCGGCTTCCAGCATCGGCGCATACGTTCCCGCGAGCGACTGCAGCGCCGATTGCGTCATCGCGGCGGCTTGCGCGACCTGGTCGGCGGGAAACGGAAGGGCGGAAGCGCTGGTCGACGCGTTCGTCGCGGCGGCCGCGATGCTTGCGTAAGGCGCGCCGAGCTGCGCGAAGAAATGCGGCAGCAAGCCGAGCCAGAAATCGTAGACGGCATGGACGCCGGTGCCGCCGGCGTTGCCATTCGCGACGTTCTGCGCCGTCATAGCGTGTTGACGAGGTGGCCGCCGTCGACCGCGAGCACCGCGCCGGTGATGTACGAGCCGGCGTCGGAGGCGAGCAGCAGGAGCGCGCCGTCGAGCTCCCCGGGGCTCGCGATGCGCCGCTGTGGTATCCGCTTGATGAGCGCATGTCCCGCGTCGCTCGCGAAGAATTCGCGGTTGATGCCCGTCTCGACGTAGCCGGGCGCGAGCGCGTTGACGCGAATCCTGTGCCGCGCGAGCTCGAGCGCCATGGCCTTCGTGAGCTGGATCAGCGCCGCCTTCGACGCGGCGTAGCTCGGCACCTGCGCCGACACTCGCAGACCGAGGATCGACGCGACGTTCACGATGCTGCCGCCCAGGCCATGCCCGACCATGTGCCGCGCAGCGGCCTGCGCGACCCGCCACGCGCCATTGAGGTTGACCTCGATCACCTGCTGCCAGTCTTCCTCGGTATGCTCGAGCAGCGGCTTGGTGATCGCGATGCCGGCGTTGTTGACGACGATGGTGATCGGCCCGAGCGCGGCCGACGCCTCGTCGATCGCGTCGGTCACGCTCGAAGGATTCGTCACGTCGAGCGCGACGGCGACGACGCGCCTGCCGGAGGCCGTCGCGGCTTGGTGCACGGCGGCGAGCGAATCGAGCCTGCGTGCCGCGATGGCGACGTTCGCGCCCGCTTCGGCGAGCACCTGCGCGAAATGGCTGCCGAGTCCGCCGTTGGATCCGGTCACGAAGGCATTGCGGCCCGGGAGCGACAGTTCCATGGTCAACGTGCCGATGCGGCCGCGTCTTCGCGCAGCGCCTTCGGGTTCGAGATCGCGACGCGGTCGGCCGCCGTGTGCAGCAGCGCGGCCACGAGCGCGTGCCAATGCGCGGGAGCGTCGAAAAGTCCGTCGCGAATCGCGTCGCGAACGCGTGCGCGCAGCGTGGCGAGCTCGCTTTCGACCGGATCCACGGGCTGAGCAGGCGACGCACCGACATCGGCGAGCAGATTGCGCAGCCGCCCGGCCTCGCTGCGCAGCGCGTCGAAACCGAGGCGCTCCTCGCGCGTCGCGATCGCCATCGCGTTCGCGATCATCAGCCCCGTGTAGCGGCGATCCTTCGGCAGCGCGGGCAGGAGGTCCGCCAGTAACGCATCGCGCGCGGTCGCGATCAGATCGGACGCGTCGGAGATGTCGCTCATGGAACCGCCGATCGCGCGACGCGCATTGCAAGCGGATTGTCGCTCATGCGCGGCTTCGCGCGACGATGTGCAGCGCTTCGTACTCGAGCTCGTGGACGATGCGCCCGGTCAGCGCGAGCTCGAGCGATCGCTCGCCGCCCGCCCGATGCCGTCGCGCCTGCTGCAGCGCGATGATCGCCCAGCGCAGGTGCGCCATCAGCTGCCAGTAGTCGAGGTCGGCGCGCGCGATGCGCCAGCCGGCGACGGATTCATAGCCGTCGAGGAACGGCTCCAGCGCAGCGATGCCGCCGGCCTCGCGCTCGGGCGCCGCGAAGCGCCAGCAGCGCGCGGTGAACCAGCCGAGATCCTCGCGCGGATCGCCCAGGCCCGCGAACTCCCAGTCGAGCACGCCGGACAGCCGGCCACCGTCGACCAGGTAGTTGCCGGTGCGGTAGTCACGATGGACGAGCGTCACCGCTCGCGCCTTCGGAGCGTGGACGTCGCACCAGCGCAGACCGCATTCGAGCGCCGGATACGCGTCCTCGAGACGGTCGAGGTACGCGCGGTACTCGCCGATGGCGTTGCGGGCCGGGTCGTCGCTCGCTGGTGACAATACGTCGAGACCCGCGACGCGCGGGCCGATCGCGTGGAGCCGCGCGAGATTCGCGCCGAGCGCGTGCGCGAGCGCATCGGGATCCGGAACGAGGTCCGGCTCGCGCGTCAGCCGGTGTCCCGCCGCGATGCCGGGCAGGCGTTCCATCACGAAGAACGCGCGTCCGACCACGCTCCGGTCGCGGCAAAGGAACAGCGGCTTCGGCGCCGCGACGCCGTTCGCGTGCGCGACGCGCAGCACCGCGAATTCCTGCGCACGCGTGAGGCTCGCGGCGACCGCCGACGGCGCGTCGGCGCGCAACACGAGCGCGGCTGCGCCCTCGTGCGGGCCGCCGGTCACGTCGACGTCGAGCCGATGATTGTCCTGGATCGCTCCGCCGGGCAGGCGCTCGTAACGCACGACGCGAACGTCCTGCGCGTGCATTTCGCGCGCGAGCCAGCGGGCGAGGGCCGTTGCTTCGGGCGTATCCACGCTGCGGGCGCGAAGCGCTTCCTGCATCGCCTTCACGCGTCGGCCGCCGCGCGCCGCTCGCCGCGCAAGATCCGGCGCGCGATGCTGTAGCGATGCACTTCGGAGGGACCGTCGTAAATGCGGAACGCGCGCAGATCCGCGAAGATGCGCGCGACGATCGACTCCCCGGTGACGCCCTGGCCGCCGAGCACCTGCACGCAGCGGTCGGCGACGCGCCACGTCGCCTCGGACACGATCACCTTGGCGCGGCTCGATTCGTGCAGCGCGAGGTGGCCCCCGTCGAGACGCCACGCGCAATGCCAGATCGCAAGCCGCGCGAGGTGCATGTCCATCTCGTTGTCCGCGAGCATGAAGCCGACGCCCTCGTGCTCGCCGATCGGCTTGCCGAAGGCCTGGCGGCGCCGCGCATAGTCGACGGCGATGTCGTGCGCGCGGCGGACGGCGCCGAGCCAGCGCATGCAGTGGGTGAGGCGCGCCGGCGACAGACGCACCTGCGCGTAACGGTAACCGGCGCCGACTTCGCCGAGGATTGCATCCGCCGGTACGCGCAAGCCCTCGAAACGGACGACGCCGTGACCGCCCGGGAAGCATTCGTCGAGGCTCGTCATCGCGCGCTCGAGCACGACACCGGACGCGTTCATGTCGGACAGGAACATCGTCGCGCCGGCGCCTTCGACGTTCGCCATGATGATCGCGAACGCGGCGCCGTCGGCGCCCGTGATGAACCACTTGCCGCCGTCGATCACGAAGCCGTCGCCGTCGCGCGTCGCCCTCGTCTGCAGCATCGAAGGATCGGACCCGGCACCCGGCGGGGGTTCCGTCATGCAGAAGCAGGAGCGGATCGCGCCGCTCGCGAGCGGCCGCAGCCAGCGCTCCTTCTGCGCGGGCGTCGCGACGGCGTCGAGCAGATGCATGTTTCCCTCGTCGGGTGCGGCGACGTTCATCGCGATCGGGCCGAGCGGCGAATAGCCGGCCTCTTCGAACGCGATCGCGCGCCCGACGTGCGTGAGCGCCATGCCGCCGTACTCGGACGCGACGTGCGGCGCGAGAAGGCCCGCATCGCGCGCCATGTCGATCAGCTGGCGCCGCAACGCCTCGGTGGGACCGTGGCGCGTGCGTCGCGGATCGTTTTCGAGCGGAACGACGGCGCCCGCGATGAACGATCGAATGCGCGCCTGCAGTTCCAGGAGATCCGCCGGGACCTCGAAGTCGATGGCCATCAGACGTCGAAGAACACCGTCTCGTCGGGACCCTGGATGTGGATGTCGAAGCGATACACGACCGCGCCGTCGCGCGCCTCACGCTGCCCGAGCAGCGTCCGGCGTCGCACTTCCCACTCGATCAGGTTCAGCACCGGGTCGTTCGCGTTCGCTTCGGCCTCGTCGGAAAAATACATCCGCGTATTGAGTCCGATGTTGATGCCGCGCGCGACGATCCACAGGTTCACGTGCGGCGCCATCGCGCGCCCGCGGCGTCCCTCGACCGGCCCGGGCTTCACCGTGTCGAAATACCAGACGCCGGTTTCGAAATCGGAGCACGCGCGGCCAAAGCCGCGGAACGTGTCGTCGACCGGCTTGTCCTGCAGATCCGCCGGATGCCGGTACTTGCCGGCCGCATTCGCCTGCCAGATCTCGAGGAGCACGTCGCGCAGCGGGGTTCCCGAGCCATCGATGACGCGGCCTTCGATGCGGATCCGCTCGCCTTTCGTCCCCGGCGCGACGAGGACGTTCGAGAAGTTCTTCTCGAAGATGTCGAAGCCGGCCGCATGTGGAGCGAGACCGATGTGGACGTAAGGTCCGGCGGTCTGCGACGGCGATTCCTTCAGGTATTCGGGCGTGTTGATCATCGCGTCATTCCGACTGCATCGCGGGCTGTCCCTGCAGCGCGCTCTCGAACCACGTCGCGCGGGCGCCGCGCAGCACAATGTCGAAGCGGTACGCGAGGCTGTCGAGCGGCGAACCCGCGTTGCGATCGAGCTCCGCGATCAACTGCCGGATCGCCCGCTCGCCCGGGATCGTGCGGATGATGGCATCCTGGGCGATCAGCGGATCGCCTTCGAAGTACATCTGCGTGATCAGGCGCTGGGCCCAACCCGCGCCGGAAATCGAATAGTGGATGTGCGCGGGGCGCCAGTCGTCGACGCCGTTGCGCCACGGATACGGGCCGGGCTTGACCGTCCGGTACACGTAATGGCCGTCGCGGTCGGTCAGCATGCGTCCGCAGCCGCCGAAATTGGGATCGATCGGCGCGATGTAGGTGTCGTTGCGGTGCCGGTAACGGCCGCCGGCGTTCGCCTGCCAGACCTCGACGAGCGCGTTCGCAATAGGGCGCTCGAATTCGTCGCGAACGTAGCCGTGGACGATGATCCGCTCGCCGATCGGCAACCCGCCGTGCGCGTAGTTCAAAATCAGGTCGTTGTCGAGCGGACCGAGCTCGTCGTCCGAGAAAATCGGCGCCGTGATCTCGGACAGCGAGTTCTGCAACGCGATCGGCGCGTTGCGCGGCGAGCGCAACACCGTCGTCTTGTAGCCGGGCGCGAAGGCCGGCGGATGTGCCGACCGATCGCGCGCGTTGAACTCGTAGGCCGGGGGCCGCTTGCTCATCGATGTTCCTTCCGCAGTCTTCCGCTGGACGCCATCATGCACCTTCCCGCAATCTCGGGGATCCGCGTGTCCATGGCGGGCTCTCCCCGGATGGTTGGCGCGGCTCAACCGGTGCGGAGCCGCTCGCGCAACTCCTTCTTCTGCACCTTG
Organism: Casimicrobiaceae bacterium; assembly: GCA_035455705.1. Taxonomy (GTDB): domain Bacteria; phylum Pseudomonadota; class Gammaproteobacteria; order Burkholderiales; family Casimicrobiaceae; genus VBCG01. The sequence continues at coordinate 5,486 of DATIEN010000079.1, forward strand.
CCGGTCGACGTTTTCGGCAGCGGACCGAAGATTACGCGCTTCGGCGCCTTGAAGCGCGCGAGCTGGGCGCGCACGTGCTCGATCAGCTCGGCGTCGGTAGCGTTCGCACCGTCCTTGAGCGTGACGAACGCGACCGGCACCTCGCCCCATTTTTCGTCGGGTCCGGCCACGACGGCGACTTCGAGCACCGCCGCGTGCTTGGTCATCGCCTGCTCGACCTCGATCGACGAGATGTTCTCGCCGCCCGAGATGATGATGTCCTTGGCGCGGTCGCGCAACTCGATGTACCCGTCGGCGTGCATGACCCCCAGGTCGCCGGTCCGAAACCAGCCGTCGGGGCACGCCTTCCGCGTCGCTGGCTCGTCCTTGTAGTACCCGAGCATCACGTTGTTGCCGCGGATTGCGATCTCGCCCATCGTCGCCGCGTCGGCGGGCACGTCGGCGCCGTTCTCGTCGACGACGCGGACGGGCTGTCCGATCACGTTCGCGACGCCCTGGCGCGCCTTGAGCTGCGCCTGCTGCGCGAGGGGCAACGCGTTCCACTCGCTACGCCAGTCGCAGATGACGGAGGGCCCGTACGTTTCGGTGAGCCCGTACAGGTGCGTGACGTCCATGCCGAGCGCGGCGAGGCGCTCGAGCAGCGCGGGCGTCGGCGGAGCGCCGCCGGTCGCGATGCGCACCGGCTTCGCCAAGGGGCTCGCGTCCGGGTCCCAGATCGTCATCGTCAGCACGGTCGGCGCGGCGCAGAAATGCGTCACGCCCGACTCGCGCATGTGCCTCCAGATCGCGCTCGCCTCGAGCCTGCGCAGGCACAGGTGCACGCCGCCCATCGCGGTGACGCCCCAGGGGAAGCACCAGCCGTTGCAGTGGAACATCGGGAGCGTCCACAGGTAGACCGAGTCGCTGGTGATGCCCATCTGGGCGGCCATCGCGAGCGCCTGCAGGTAAGCGCCGCGGTGGTGATACATCACCCCCTTTGGACGCGCCGTCGTCCCGCTCGTGTAGTTGATCGAAAGCAGCGCGCGCTCGTCGGCGACACGGTCCTCGAAAGGTTTTCCATCGGCGATCAGCGCCTCGAGCGTGTCCTCGCTGCCGCCGGCGCAGACGAGTCGCATGCGGCCGCCGGCCGCCGCGGCGGCGCTCCTCGCGGTGGCGCTGAAATCGCGGTCGTGGATCAGCAGCGTTGCACCGGAATGGTCGAGGATGTACGCCATGTCCGCCGCGGTGACGCGGGTGTTCAGCGCCACGAGCACGGCGCCCGCAAACGGTATCGCGTAATGCGCGGCGAGCAGCACGTGCGTGTTGCCGGCGAGGACGGCGACGCGGTCGCCGGTTCCGATGCCGGCCGCGCGCAAGCCTCCGGCGAAGCGCAGGCAGCGGTCGAGGAAACGGGCGTAGGTGAACCGCGTTTCGCCGTCGACAACGCCGATGCGGTCGCCGAAGACCTGCGCCGCCCGGTGCAGGTAGGCGGTGGGCGTCAGCGGCTCGTAGTTGAACTCGGGTGGCATCGTCGACGCGCGTGTCGGGGTCGGGGCGCTACGCCGGGCGGTTGAGCACGCTGGTCCCTGGCGGGCCGCGCGCTGCCTCGCCGATTGCGCACGCACATTTCGTACATTTTGTGCGATCCTGCTCGGCAGCGAAGAGGCCTGTCAAGTTGCCGGCGAATCGAAATGGTTCATCCGCTTTGGTCGTGGACGTCTGTGCGGCGATGGCATCGACGCTTTCTGCGTTGAAGCCTTTTCTCCCGAACCCGTGCTTCGCGACCGGCAGCATCTCGTCGCGCGCGGTCTCGCGATCGTACCGGCGGGCGCGCAAGGCCTTGCCGGCCGGCGAGGAGGCATGCGGCTCCGGGGAGTCCCGATGATCACCGGCAGGACGACGCTCATCGCGCACATCGGCTACCCGACCGAGTCGTTCAAGGCGCCGATGATCTACAACCCGTATTTCGAGAAGGCGGGCATCGATGCCGTGGTCGTGCCGATGGCCGCGCGCGCCGAGGACTACGCCGCCTTGCTGCGGCCACTGTTCCGGCTCGAGAACCTCCATGGCGCGCTGATCACGATGCCGCACAAGGTCGCCACCGTCGCGATGCTCGACGAGGTGACGCCGACCGTTCGCATCGCGGGGTCCTGCAACGCAATCGTCAAGCGCGAGGACGGCTCGCTCCTCGGCGACATGTTCGACGGTGCCGGGTTCGTGCGCGGCGTCGAGCGCAAGGGGCGGGCGCTCGCCGGCACGCGCTGCCTCGTCGTCGGCTGCGGCGGGGTGGGCTCGGCCATCTCGGCGTCGCTCGCCGGCGCAGGCGTCGCCGAGATCGACCTCTACGACGCTCACGCACCGATGGCCGACGCGCTCGCCGCGCGCCTGCGCGAGCACTATCCGCGGCTCGCGGTGCGCAGCGGATCGAACGACCCTGCCGGCTGCGACGTCGTCGTCAACGCGACGCCGCTCGGCATGAAGCCGGACGACCCGCTGCCGCTCGACACGACGCGGCTTGGATCCGGCACCTTCGTCGGCGAGGTCGTCATGAAGGAGGAGTTCACGCCTTTCCTGCGCGCGGCGATCGAGCGTGGATGTCCGGTGCAGATCGGAACCGACATGCTCTACGAAATGATTCCCGCGTATCTCGAATTCTTCGGCTTTCCGCCGACGACCCCGGACGTCCTCCGTGCGCTGTCGCGGGTGGGCTACTGAGGCTGCGATGAAAAAAGTCCTGGTACTGAACGGTCCCAACCTCAATCTCCTCGGCACACGCGAGCCGGCCGTGTACGGCGCGCAGACGCTCGCCGACGTCGAACGCCTCTGCCGCGACGAAGGCGAGAAGCTCGGCGTCGCCGTCGACTGCCGGCAATCCAATCATGAAGGGGTGCTGATCGACTGGATCCACGAAGCCGGACGCGACATGGCGGCCGGACATCTGCTCGGTGTCGTGCTGAACGCCGGCGCGCTCACGCACACGTCCGTCGCCCTCCACGATGCGATCAAGGGCGCGAACGCGATGGTGATCGAGTTGCACATTTCGAACGTGCATGCGCGCGAAGCGTTCCGGCATCACTCGTACATCTCTCCGGCGGCGCGCGGCATCGTCGTCGGATTCGGCGTGCTGGGCTACGCGATTGCGATCGACGCGCTCCTGCGGCTTGCAGCGACGCATCAGCGGTAGTCGAACCACGCGCAGAAGGAGGCGAACATGGCAAGCGCCACGGAGCACGAACCGCACGGGACGCATCAAACGCGCAAGGCGACCGCGAGCGGCTGGATCGGCTCGGCGCTCGAGTACTACGACTTCTTCATCTACGCGCAGGCGGCGGCGCTCATCTTCCCGCAGATCTTCTTCCCGTCCGGCAACCCCACCGTCGCCATCGTCGCGTCGCTCGCGACCTACGGCGTCGGCTATGTCGCCCGGCCCATCGGCGCCTTCGTGCTGGGCCACTGGGGCGACACGCACGGGCGCAAGACCGTGCTGCTCGTCTGCATGTTCCTGATGGGCTTCTCGACGATGGCCGTCGGGTTCCTGCCGACGTACCAGCAGGTCGGCGTGCTCGCACCGGTGCTCCTCGTGATCCTGCGGCTCATCCAGGGCTTCGCGGTCGCCGGCGAAATCTCCGGTGCGAGCTCGATGATCCTCGAGCACGCGCCGTTCGGCCGGCGCGGCTACTACGCGAGCTTCACGCTGCAGGGCGTGCAAGCCGGGCAGATCTTCGCGGCAGCCGTCTTCATCCCGCTCGCCCGCTTCCTGCCCGATGCCGCGTTCAACAGCTGGGGCTGGCGCGTGCCGTTCATTCTGAGCTTCGTCGTCATCATTGCCGGTTACGTCATCCGCCGCAGGGTCGACGAAACACCGGCTTTCAAGCAGGAAAGCGAGCAACGGACGGTTCCGAAGTCGCCGATCGCCGAAGCGTTCCGCGAAAGCTGGAAGGACATCGTGCGCGTGATCTGCATGGCGCTGATGAACGTGATTCCGGTCGTCGCGACGATCTTCGGCGGTGCCTACGCGGTGCAGGCGGCCTACGGCATCGGCTTCCACAAGGACGTCTACCTGTGGATCCCGGTGCTCGGCAACATCCTGGCCGTCCTGGTCATTCCGTACGTCGGCAACCTGTCCGACCGCGTCGGGCGTCGTCCGCCGATGATCGTCGGTTCCCTGCTGGCCGGCCTCCTTTCGTTCGGCTACCTGTACGCGATCAGCATCAAGAGCGTTCCGCTCGCGATCGCAATGTCGCTCTTGATGTGGGGCGCCGTCTACCAGGGCTACAACGCGGTCTTCCCGAGCTTCTATCCGGAGCTCTTCCCGACGCGCACGCGTGTCACCGCGATGGCGATCGCGCAGAACATCGGCACGACGATCACCGCGCTGCTGCCGGCGCTGTTCGCCACCGTCGCTCCGCCGGGTTCGGCGAACATCCCCGTCACGATCGGGGCGATCACGTTCCTGATCACGATCGTGTGCGCCGCCGCGGCATGGAGCGCGCGCGAGACGTATCGCGTCCATCTGAACGACCTCGGGGAGCCGTCGGCCACGCCCGTCCCGAAGCAGGATTACGATCGGATGCGCGAGCGCTCGCTGTCCGCGACCTGACTTGCAAGCCTGCCTGCGCGGAGCGACGCGGCCAGCTTTACCCGCGCTGACCCTTGTCGTCGCCGAGATACGCGGCCCGCACGCGCGGATCGCCGCGCACCGATTGCGGCGATCCGTCGGCGATCACGCTGCCGCGATCGAGCACGACGACGCGCCGGGCAAATCCGAACACGATGTCCATGTCGTGCTCGGTGAACAGCAGCGCGACGTCGTCATCCCGCGCAAGATCGACGACGACCTGCATCAGCTCGCGCCGGGCGCGGGCGTTCATGCCGGCCGTCGGCTCGTCCAGCAGCAGCACGCGTGGCTTGCCCGCAAGGGCGAGCGCGAGCTCGACGCGCTTCGCGTCGCCATACGCGAGCGCCGCGCAGTGCGTGTCGACGAGATCGGCGATCTGCAGCCGCTCGAGCAACGGCTTGCCGCGCGCATCCGCCGGCATCATCGCCGACAGGACCTCGCCATCCCGGCGCGCGCGCGCCGCGAGCACGAGCGTCATGCTCTCGCCGACCGTCATCGACGCGAACGTCGCCGGCACCTGGAACGTGCGGCCGATGCCGCGGCGGGCGATCGCGTGCGTCGCCAGCCCGACGATCGAGCGGCCGTCGAAGTAGACGTCGCCCGAATCGGCGAGGATTTCGCCGTGAATCAGGTTGAACAGCGTGGTCTTGCCGGCGCCGTTCGGGCCGATCACGGCAACGACGTCGCCGTCGTCCAGCGACAGCGAGACGTCGCGCACCGCATCGACGCCGTCGAACGATTTCGCGATCGCCGCGACTTCGAGCAGCGGCGACTTCATGCGCGACGGAAGCGCCGAAGGCCGCGCAGCGCAGCTCCGCTCGCGATACCGTGCGGGAACGCGGTGACGATCACCAGAATCGCCACGCCGACGCAGGCCCGCCAGTACTCGGTGCTCCGCGCGAGAACGTCCGAGAGCCACGTGAACGCCGTCGCGCCGAGCAGCGGCCCGAAGAGCGCCGCCTGGCCGCCGAGCAGCATCATGACGAGCGCGTCGACCGAGCGCGGAATCGACAGTGCGTCGGGCGCCACCCCGCCCTTCGAATAGGCGAACAGCGCGCCCGCAATGCCGGCGAATGCGGCTGCGATCGCCATTGCCTGCGTGCGCCGCGCGCGCACGTCGATTCCGGAAGCGGCCGCGCGCAGCGTCGAGTCCCGCGCGGCGCGCAGCGCGTAACCGAACGGCGTGAACGCGGCGAGCGCCAGTGCGACGAGGCTGGCGGCAACGACGAGCAGCGTGAAGAGGTAATAGTGCGTGCGCTCGCCGAGCCAGTCGGGAGGCCACGCGCCCGTGATGCCGTTCGACCCGCCGGTCAGCGCGTCCCATTGCAGCGCGACCGACCAGAGGATCTGCGCGAACGCGAGCGTCAGCATCGCGAGATAGATGCCCGACGTCCTGACGACGAGCGCGCCGAACGCGACCGCGGCGACGGCGGCCGCGACCGGCGCGAGTGCGAGCCCGAGCGGGAACGGCCAGTCGTGCGTCGCCGCGAGCGACGCCGCGTAGGCACCGATGCCGAAGTACGCCGCGTGTCCGAACGAGATCATGCCGCCGGTCGCGACGATCAGCTGCAGGCTGGCGGTGAAGAGCGCGGCGACGAGAACGTCGGTCGCGAGGACCAGCGCGTACGAGTCACCCGCGAGCGGCAGAAGGAGCGCGAGCCCGACGAGCAGCGTCGCGACCCGGGCGCTGCGCGACCCGGGACGACGAACGAGCGCGCGCTCCGAGGGCACCTGCGTCGTCGCGGGGGTCGATTGAACGCTGCCGAGCAAGCCGGTCGGCCGCACGAGCAGCACGAGCGCCATCACGACGAACTCGATCACCAGCGTGAGCTTCGGGAATGCGACGTCGATGCCGTGGATGTCGACGGTGCCCGCCCCTATGCAGATCGCCTTCGTCACGCCGATGACGATCGCCGCGACGAAGGCACCGGGGATCGAGCCGAGGCCGCCCAGCACGGTCACGACGAACGCATCGGCGATGACGGCGAGGTCCATGCCGAGGTTCGCCGGCTCGCGCGGCAGCGCGAGCGCACCCGCGAGCCCTGCGAGAAACGACCCGAGCGCGAAGACGGCGGTGAAGAGCATCCGCTCATCGACGCCGAGCGCTCCGGCGAGCACGCGATTCTCGGAAGCGGCGCGTACGAGCATGCCGAAGCGGGTCCGCGACACGAGCAGCGTCAGCGCGACGAGCACCACGGGGCCTACCACCAGCAGGAAGAGGTCGTACTCGGGAAACGCGCGGCCGAGCCACGAGACCGCCCCGTCGAGGCCCGGCACCCGCGGGCCCAGCCGATCCTCGGCACCCCACACGGCGAGCGCGACATCGCGAACGATCAGCACGATCCCGAACGTCGCGGTGAGCTGCAAAAGCTCGGGCGCCGCATAGAGCCGCTTCAGCAGCAACACCTCGACCAGCGCGCCGAGCAGCGCGACCGCAACCGCCGCGGCGAGCGAGCCGCCGATAAAACCGAGCGTGGGTCCGGCGAGCGCCGTGAGCGCGTGCCCCGCCGAATACGCGACGTACGCGCCGAGCATGAACAACGAGCCGTGCGCGAAATTGACGATGCGCGTCACGCCGAAGATCAGCGTCAGGCCGGCGCTGATCAGGAACAGCGACGATGCGGAGGCGAGGCCGTTGAGGAGCTGGACGGCGAGCGACGCGAGCGACACGTCGGCGTCAGTCGCGACGAGTCGCTTCGGGCACGCGATGCGCCCGCGGCCCCGCGAGCGCCGCGAGCACGGAGAAACAGCCTCCCATCACTCCGCGGGCCGCAGCCGTCGCACGACGTCGTCGGGCGGCAGGTAGTCCTTGCCGTTCGCGTAGCGCCAGTCGACCATGACGCCCTTGCCATCGCGGACGGCCGTGCGGCCGACATAGGCACCCATCGTCGATTGATGGTCGATCGCGCGGTAGGTGACTTCGCCGAAGGGCGTCTCGAACGTGAGATTCTCCATTGCCGCGACGAGCTTCTCGGCGTCGTACGATCCGGCGCGCGCGAGCGCCGCCGCCGCCGACTTGACGGCGCTGTAGCCGACGACCGAGCCGAGCCGCGGGTAGTCGTGGAACTTCGCCTGGTAGGCGGCGAGGAAGCGCTTGTGCTCCGGCGTGTCGATCGAGTACCACGGGTATCCGGTGACGTACCAGCCGGTCGGCGCCTCGTCCTTGAGCGGGTCGAGGTACTCGGGCTCGCCGCCCAGCAGGTTGAACACCGGCCGATCCTTGAAGAGGCCCCGCAACTCGCCCTCGCGCACGAAGCGCGCGAGATCGGGGCCGAACAGCGACGAGAAGATGGCCTCGGGCTTCGCGTCGATCAACGCCTGCACGACCGGACCCGGCTCGATCTTGCCGAGCGGCACGGCCTGCTCGACGAACTCGACGCCACTCCCTTGTTGCGCCAGCATCTGCGCCTTGAACGTCGCGGTCGCCGCCTGGCCGTATTCGTAGTTCGGGTACACGATCGCCCAGCGCTTCTTTCCGAGCTTGACCGCGTCGGGCACGAGCATCGCCGTCTGCATGTACGTCGACGCGCGCAGCCTGAACGTGTACTTGTTCCCGTCCTCCCAGACGATCTTGTCGGTCAGGGGCTCGGCGGCGATGAACAGCATGTGACGCCGCTTGGCGAGATCGGCAACGGCAAGCCCGATGTTCGACGCGAACGTGCCCATGAGCAGCGCGACGTGCTCGCGCGTCAAAAGCTCCTCGGCGACACGGACCGCGTTGCCCGGCACGCCGTTGTCGTCGCGCGAGACGACCTCGATCCTGCGCCCCAGCACGCCGCCCGCGGCATTGATTTCGTCGACGGCGAGCTCCATACCTTTACGGTAGGGCTCGAGGAACGCCGGGAACTGCTTGTATTCGTTGATCTCGCCCAGCTTGATCGTCTGCGCGAACGCGCTTTCGGCGGCGAGCGCCGATCCGAGCAGGACCGAGAGCAGGATCGTGAAGCGGCGTGCCATGCGTGCTCCCGAGGTGAAGGATGCCGGGTCCGCGCGAGGCGGCGGGGAACGATGGTAGCAAACGGCGGCGGCGCCTCGCGAGTTAAAATCAACGGTTTGCCCGAATCCGATCGCGGAGCGAGGGCGGACGACCATCAGCATGCTTCGACTGGCCCACGGCCTCGATTTCCCGGACCTTTATTCGCTCGCCGGCGCCCGCCGCATCGACGCGCTGTTCGTCGCGCACCTGACGCGCGCCGACGCGGCACTTGCCGGGCGGCTCGAGCGCGGCCGCGCGGCGCCGACATCGCTCGCAGCGAAGGAGGAATCGGCGCTGCTGGTCGAGCTCGCGCCGCACCTCGAGGACTTCCTGGCCGAGCTTTTCGGCATCGACGATGCCGTGCGCGCGCTGGAAGCGCGTCATCATGCGCTGGCGCCGCTTTTCGTGGCCAAGCGCCAGTTCGTCCAGCGCAAGGCGATGAACGCGTTCAAGGCGGACGTCGCCGCGACGTTCGACGGGCCGCGGTTGCGCGCGGCGCTCGATGCGCGGCTCGGCGCGCACGACGACGTCGCGGCGTTCGAACTCGCCTTCGCGCGGGCCGTGACGGCGTGGCAGCAGGACGCCGACGCTCACGCGGAGGCGCTCGACGTCGCTCAGCGCTACGCGGCGTGGGCGGCGCACACGCGCGAAGGGAGGGCGGCACACCGCGGCGGCGTGCTCTTTCGCGCCCCGCGCAAGCTCGACGTGCTGCATCTCGTGCCCGTCGAGGCGGTCGCACAGGACGGCGTCACGGCGCTGCAGCGGCCGCACGAGGAGGGGCTGCGTCGCCGCGACGGATTCAAGCTGACGGACCCGGGCACCGATCTGGTTGGCGGACTCGACCAGGCGCACTACTGCATCTGGTGTCACGAGCAGGGCAAGGACTCGTGCGCGAAGGGCCTGCGCGAGAAGTCGCCGGGTCCGGGCGATCCGTTCAAAAAATCGATCTTCGGCGTGACGCTGGCCGGCTGCCCGCTCGAGGAGCGGATTTCCGAGTTTCACAAGCTCCGCGCGGAAGGCGTGCCGCTCGGCGCATTGGCGATGATCTGCGTCGACAATCCTATGGTCGCGGCGACCGGCCACCGGATCTGCAACGACTGCATGAAGGCGTGCATCTACCAGAAGCAGGATCCGGTCGACATTCCGCAGTCGGAGACACGGGTGCTGAAGGACGTGCTCGCGCTGCCGTTTGGTTTCGAGATCTATTCGCTGCTCACGCGCTGGAATCCGCTCGACCTGCGGCGACCGACGCCGCGTACCCCCACCGGCAAGCGCGTGCTCGTCGTGGGGCAAGGACCGGCGGGCTTCACGCTCGCGCACCACCTGCTGAACGATGGCCACACGGTCGTCGCCATCGACGGCCTCAAGATCGAGCCGCTCGATCCCGCGCTGTCCGGCGTGAGCGCGGACGGCGCGCGCGTGCCGTTCGAACCGATCGAGGATTTCGCGACGCTCGCCGATCCGCTCGACGATCGCGTGATGGCGGGCTTCGGCGGCGTCGCCGAGTACGGCATCACCGTCCGCTGGGACAAGAATTTCCTGAAGGTCGTGCGCCTGCTGCTCGAGCGGCGTGCCCATTACGTGCTCTTCGGGGGCGTGCGCTTCGGCGGCACCGTCACGGCCGACGACGCGTTCGCGATGGGCTTCGATCACGTGGCGCTGGCCGCCGGCGCCGGCCGTCCGACGGTGCTCGATCTGCCGCACGGGCTCGCGCCCGGCGTTCGGACGGCGTCCGATTTCCTGATGGCGCTGCAACTGACCGGCGCCGCGAAAACGGATTCGATCGCGAACATGCAGGTGCGCCTGCCCGTCGTCGTGATCGGCGGCGGGCTCACCGCGATCGATACGGCGACCGAAGCGCTCGCCTACTACCCGGTGCAGGTCGAGAAGTTCCTCGCGCGTTACGAGTCGCTCGTCGCGGCCGGCGGACCGGGCGGCGTCGAGGGCGCGTGGAGCGGGGACGAGCGGCCGATCGCCGACGAGTTCATCGCGCATGCGCGCGCGATCCGGGCCGAACGCGCACAGGCGGCGGCCGAAGGCCGCGCGCCGGCGATCGCCGAGCTTCTTCGCGGCTTCGGCGGCGTGACGATCGCGTACCGGAAGCGGCTGATCGACAGCCCGTCGTACACGCTGAACCACGAGGAGGTCGAGAAGGCGCTCGAGGAGGGCATCCGCTTCGCCGAGGGCCTGACGCCGCTCGCGATCGAGGTCGACGACGCGGGCAATGCCGCCGCGCTCGAGGTCTCGGTCCAGGCGCGCGGCGACGACGGCACCTGGCGCGAGACGTCGCGCGCGCGCCTTCCCGCACGAACCATTCTCGTCGCGGCCGGCACGCAGCCCAATACGGTGCTGGCGCGCGAGGACGCGGCACACTTCGCGCTCGACGGTGGCTATTTCCGCTTGCTGCGCGAAGACGGCTCGACCGCTCAGCCCGTGCGCGGGCTCGCGAAGCCGGCCGAGGCCGCGGTCATCACGCACGTCCGCAACGACGGACGCGCAATCAGCTTCTTCGGCGACTTGCATCCGTCGTTCTACGGCAACGTGGTGAAGGCGATGTCCAGCGCGAAGCAGGGCTACCCGATCGTTTCCAGGGTGCTCGGCCGGCTGCCCGACGTCGTGCGCGACCGCGAGGAGACGTTCATCGCCATGCTGAACGATCTCTTCCGCGCACGCGTCGAGCGCGTCGTGCGGCTGACGCCGACGATCGTCGAGGTGATCGTCCGTGCGCCGGCCGCCGCGCGCCACTTCCGTCCCGGTCAGTTCTATCGCTTCCAGAACTACGAGTCGTTCGCCCGGCGTCGGCGCGGCACGCGGTTCGCGATGGAAGGCCTCGCGCTCACCGGCGCCTGGGTCGACGTCGAGCAGGGTCTCGTATCGCTGGTCGTGCTCGAGATGGGCGGCTCGTCGGACCTCTGCGTCGCGCTCGCGGCGGGCGAGCCGATCGTGCTGATGGGCCCGACCGGCACGCCGACCGAAATCGGCGCCGGCGAAACGGTCGTCCTGGCCGGCGGAGGACTCGGCAACGCCGTGCTGTTCTCGATCGGCCGCGCGTTTCGGGCAGCGGGATCCCGGGTGCTGTACTTCGCCGGCTATCGTCAGGTGCAGGACCGCTACAAGGTCGACGACATCGAGGCGGCCGCCGATGCGGTCGTCTGGTGCTGCGACGAGGCGCCGGGCTTCGTGCCGGGACGGCCGCAGGACCGCGCGTTCGTCGGCAACATCGTGCAGGCGATGCACGCCTACGCCGCGGGCGCGCTCGGGGAGCAGCCAATCCGCTTCGCCGACTGCGACCGCCTCATCGCGATCGGCTCCGACAAGATGATGGCCGCCGTGGCCGCCGCGCGCCACGGCGTGCTGGCGCCGTACCTGCGCGCCGATCATCGCGCCATCGGCTCGATCAATTCTCCGATGCAGTGCATGATGAAGGAGATTTGTGCGCAATGCCTGCAGCCGCAACGCGATCCGGTGACGGGCCGCACGCGCTACGTGTTCTCGTGCTTCAACCAGGACCAGCCGCTCGACGACGTCGATTTTCCGGCGCTCGACGATCGATTGCGACAGAACGCGGTCGAGGAGAAGCTGACCGCTCGCTGGGTCGAGAACGTCATCGCGGGCGAGGGCGATTGAGGAGGCCATCGCATGTCGTCGCGGTCGCGGTGCTCGCGCTCGCGGCGAGCCTGCCGGCGCTCGCACAGCCTCGGCCCGATGATCCGCAACCACCGGCGCTTCGCCTGCCCGCGGGGGTGCGCCCGACGCACTACGCGCTCACGCTGACGATCGTTCCCGGTGCCGACAAGGCGCCCGGCGAAATGGCGATCGACGTCGTCCTCGATCGACCGCAGTCCGTCTTGTGGCTCAACGCGGCTTCGCTGCCGATTTCGCACGTCGCCGTCGACGGCGACGAAGCGCATCCGCGCATCATCGCGGCCGACGAGCAGTTCGTCGGGCTCGCATTCGCGCAACCGCTCGCGGCCGGGACGCACACGATCGATCTCGCGTTCGAGGCGACGCAGAGCCGCAACTCGACCCGCGGCATCTTCACGCTGCAGGAGGATGGCGCGTGGTACACGATGACGCAGTTCGAGTCGACGTGGGCGCGGCGAGCGTTTCCCTGCTTCGACGAGCCCGGCTTCAAGGCGCCGTGGCAGCTCACGCTGCGCGTACCGCACGACCTCGCCGCCATCGCGAACGCGCCGGTGGCCGAGGAGAGGGATATCGCCGGGAGCATGAAGGAAGTGCGCTTCGCGCAGACGCAGCCGTTGCCGTCCTATCTGGTCGCCTTCGCGGTGGGCCCGTTCGAGTTCGTCGACGCCGGCACCATCGGGCCGGCGAAAACGCCTGTTCGCATCGTGGCCGGCCGGGGACGTCGTGCGGATGCGGCGTTCGCGGCGCAGGCGCTTCCGGAACTGCTCGCGCACGAGGAGCGCTGGTTCGGCATCGACTACCCGTTCGCGAAGCTCGATCACATCGCGATTCCGCTTTCCGTGCGCTTCGCGATGGAGAACGCCGGACTCATCACGTACGGCGGGCCGATCCTGCTGGCGCCGCGCGCCGCGACGGCGCCGTTCCGTCACGGCCTCGCGAACGTCGGCGCGCACGAAACCGCGCACCAGTGGTTCGGCGACCTGGTCACGATGGCGTGGTGGGACGACGTCTGGCTGAATGAGGCATTCGCGACGTGGTTTGCCGACAAGACCGTCGACGCCTGGCAGCCCGGCTACGAGCGCGGCGCAGGGCGCGTGCACGGGCGCGCTTACGCGATCGAGGCGGACTCGCTGCCGTCCGCGCGTCGCATTCGCGAGCCGATCGTGACGCGGGGCGACATCTTCAACGCATTCGACGCGATCACCTACCAGAAGGGCGCCAGCGTCATCGGCATGTTCGAGGGGTGGCTCGGCGAAGCGACGTTCCGCCGCGGCGTGCAGGCGTACCTCGCGCAACACCGTTTCGCGAACGCGACCGCGGCGGACTTCCTCGATGCGCTTTCGGCGGCGAGCGCGCAACCGGTGGCGCCGGCGTTCTCGACGTTCCTCGACCAGAACGGCGTGCCGCAGGTGCGCGTCGCGCTCGATTGCTCGGCGCGTCCGGCAACCCTGGCGCTCGAGCAACACCGGCACGTGCCGGCCGGCGTGACACCCGGGAACCAGCGGTGGGAAATTCCGGTATGCGTTCGCTACGGCAACGACGACGCGACGCACGAGGCGTGCACGCTGCTCGACAAGCCCCGCGCGACGCTGGCATTCGAGGGCAACGTGTGTCCCGATTTCGTCGTCGCCAACGCCGGCGGCCGCGGTTATTACGTGCCCGAATACGACAAGGCGTCGCTTGCGCGCCTGCGCGAGCGACCGCAATGGCTCACGTCGCCCGAGCTCGCCAGCCTGGTCTATGACATGCGGCCGATGCTGCGCGCAGGGGCGATCGATGGGGCGCAGGCGCTCGACTGGATCCGCACGGCCGCGGCGTCACGCGAACGCAGCGTGATTGCCGCGGCGATCGAATTGGCGGGCTTCGTGCGGGACAGCTCGGTGTCGGCGGCGTCGCGCCCGGATTTCGATCGTTTCGTCGCGCGGGCGTTCGGGGACACGACGCGTGCACTCGGGTTGGCGGCGAAAGCGGGCGAAAGCGACGACGACGCGTTGTTGCGCCGAGCACTGTTGCGCTTCGCGGGTCCCAACGATCCGGTCGTCGGGCGCGAGGCTCGCCGCCTTGCGCGCGCGTGGATCCGCGACCCGAAGTCGGTCGATCCGGGGATCGCGGACACCGCGCTCTACGTGGCCGCGCGCACCGGCAATGCGGCGCTGTTCGACGCGATGATGAAGCGGCTGCATGCGACGCGCGAGACGCAGGACCGGCGCAACCTGATGGTCGCGCTGCTGTCGTTCGCGAACCCGTCACTCGAGCGGCGCGCGTTCGGGCTCCTGCTCGATCCCGCGATCGACGTGCGCGAGGCGACGACGGCCTTGAGCCTCGCGACCGAGATCGCCCCGGCGAGCCGCCAACCGTACGATTTCATCGCGAGCCACTTCGACGCGCTGGCCGCTCGCGTCGACCCCGAGGCGCCGGGTGGCTGGCCCGGCTACGCCGCGGCGCTTTGCGGGAGCGGCGACCGCGCCGCGGTCGAGGCGTTCTGGCGGCCGCGGGTCGCGCGCTACGAAGGGGCAGCGCGCAATCTCGCGCAAGCGCTCGATTCGATCGATGCCTGCGCACGCCTGCGCCAGCGCGAACAGGCGGGCGTGGACGCGTATTTCAAGCGTTTCAGGACGGATTGAGGCGGGAATGGGCGAACGTCGGGGCTGTTCGCACCGGTGGAAATGCCTATCCGCTCGCCACTGCTCGCCCTTGTTTCCGCGCTCGCCCTCGTGGCGAACGATGCGCGCGGGGATGGGTCGTCGCCGGTCGACGTGCGCGTCGATCGCGTCGGCGGAGCACTCGTCATCTCGGCAAGCGTCCGGATCGCGGCCGAACCGGCGACCGCTTGGAGCGTGCTGACCGATTACGCGCACTACCGTGAATTCGTCCCCGGCGTGCGCGCGAGCCGCGTCGTCGCGCGTCGCGGGAGTACCGTCCTCGTCGAGCAATCGGACGAGCTTGCGCTGTGGCTGTTGCGCGTGCCGATCCGCGTGACCTACGAGATCGACGAATATCCGCCTCTGCGCATCCGGTCGCGCGCGCTCGCGCCGACGTTCCCGCCGCTCGAAAGCACGTTCCGGGTCGACGGTTCGGGCGCCGACGTTCGCCTGCATTACGAAGGGCACGTGGGCGCCGGCATGCCGATCCTGGACCGCGTCGAGCAGCGCGCCTTGGAGCAGGCAGCGATTCGCGGATTCGAGGCACTGGCGGCCGAAATCGAGCGCAGGAGCGCGGCTGGCTCGGGCAAGTGACGTGCGAGGCCGGCGAGTTGCCGCGATCGCGTTCTGCGTCGCGCTCGTATCGTGTGCGCCCGCTCCGCGCGAGCCGCCGCCCGATGTTCGCGCGCCGTCCGATTTCCCGGAGAGGGATTATCGACAGGCAGCCGCGGCGGGGCAGGCCGTCTATCGAATCGACCCCCGGTCGTCGCTTCTCGTCATCGAAGTCCGGCGCGGCGGCTCGCTGGCGCGGGTCGGCCACGACCACGTGGTCGCGAGCCGCGACGTACGGGGCTACGTGCTGCCGACCGCGGCACGCGCCGATCTTTACGTGCCGCTTTCGACGCTGTCCGTCGACGAGCCCGCGCTGCGGGCTGCCGCCCATTTCGATACGACGCCCTCGGCCGGCGACATCGCGGGCACGCGGCGCAACATGCTGGTGCGCGTGCTCGATGCCGAGCACTATCCGTTCGCGCGCGTGAAGGTGCTTGGGGCCGATGCCGATCACGTCGAGGCGGAGATCGCGCTGCACGGCGTGACGCGTATCGTGCGCGTGCCGGTTCAGCTCGCCACGGGACGAGACCGCATCGGCGTCTCCGGTGCCCTCATGCTGCGGCAGACCGATTTCGGCATCGTGCCGCTATCGATCTTCGGTGGCGCCGTGCAGGTTCAGGACGCGCTCGCGCTGCATTTCAAGCTGCAGGCGCAGCGGGTGAAGTAACATCG
>DATIEN010000080.1:0-16302 GCA_035455705.1 Casimicrobiaceae bacterium
CCTAGAAGCTGCTACGACGGAAGACGATCGGATGAGCGAATCAAGAATCGAGGTTTACGGCAAGAAGCATCCGAACCTGCCGTTCCACCCGGCGGTGCGGGCGGGCGATTACGTCTACGTGTCGGGCCAGGTGGGCAAGGACGGCAGCGGCAACATGGTGGCGGGGACGATCGAGGAGGAGACGCGTGCGACGCTCGAGGCGGTGAAGCGGGTGCTCGCCGACGCGGGCTGCGCGCTCTCGGACGTCGTCAAGGTCACGACGTACCTCGAGGACGCGCGCGACTTCGGCCGCTACAACGGCGTGTTCAAGGAGTACTTTCCCGAGGGGCGGATCGCGCGCACGACCGTCGAGGCGCGTGCGGTCATCAGCACGAAGATCGAGATCGACTGCATCGCCTACAAGCCGCTCTGAACTTTTTTTCAAAGACGACCGAGAAGGAAACCGACGAATGATCGAACTCCTGGGCCGGGCAACGTCCGGCAACGTGCAGAAGGTGATCTTCCTGCTCGAGGAACTCGGGCTGCCGTACGAGCGCAAGGACTACGGACGGCAGTTCCAGAACACGACGACGCCGGAATACGCGGCGATGAACCCGATGCAGAAGGTGCCGACGCTCGTCGATGGCGACACGATCGTCTGGCAGTCGAACACGATCCTGCGCTACCTCGCGAACAAAACGAAGAGCGCGCTCTATCCGACCGACCCCGCGCAACGCTCGCAGGTCGAGCGCTGGATGGACTGGCTGCTCGCCGAGCTCAATCCGGCGTACATGGCGGGATTTCGCGACTCGAAAAAGGCCGAAGGCGAGCGTGCGCCCGACACCGCCACCAATCTCGCGAACGAACTGAAGCTCCTCGAAGGCGCGCTCGCGAAATCGCCGTGGGTCGCCGGGGCGCAGTTCTCGCTCGCCGATATCGCGCTCGGGCCCATCGTCAAGCGCTGCATCGGCTTTCCGCTCGGCTTGCCCGCGCTTGCGAAGACGCAGGCGTGGGTCGGCGAGTTGCAGAAGCGGCCGGCGTTCCAGAAGGCGACCGCAACCGGTTGATTCACGCGAAACCCGCGAATCTCGATGGCGGCATCGGCTAGCGTGTCGAGCGTGCCTGCGCACATCGTCGCCCAAGGCGTCTGCGTCGACTTTACCGTGCACGGACGCACGACGCGTGTGCTGAACGACGTCAGCCTTTCGGTGCCGAAAGGTGGCTTCGTCTCGGTGATCGGCCCTTCGGGTTGCGGCAAGAGCACGCTGCTCAAGGTGCTGGCCGGACTGCTGCCGCCCACCGCGGGTGACGTGTCGGTCGCCGGCGTCTCGCCGGTCGAGGCGGTGCGGCAGCGGCGCATCGGCATCGTCTTCCAGGAAGCGACGCTGTTGCCGTGGAAGAATGCGCTCGACAATGTCGCGATGCTGATGGAGGTGGCGCACGTCGGACGCAGCGCCGACGAGATCCGGCAGCGGGCGGCGGACATGCTGCGCCTGGTCGGCCTCGAGGCGGCGGCCGACAAGCGCCCCGCGCAACTGTCGGGCGGCATGCGCCAACGGGTCTCGATCGCGCGCGCTCTCGCGCTCGACCCCGAGGTGCTGATGATGGACGAGCCGTTCGGCGCGCTCGACGCGATCACGCGTGAGGAGATGAGCGACTTCCTGCTCGAGGTGTGGGAGCGGACGAAGAAGACGATCGTGTTCGTCACGCACTCGATCGACGAGGCCGCGTTCCTTTCGAGCGAAGTGATCGTCATGGCGTCGAACCCCGCGCGCATCATCGAGGCGCTGCCGATCGGCCTGCCGTATCCGCGCGGCGAGGAGAGTTACGCGGCGCCCGAGTTCGGGCGCGCCACGGCACGGTTGCGGCGGCTCCTCAAGGAAGGTCACCGCCAGGCACTCGCGGCATGACGGAAGCGATCGTGGACGACCAGTCGGCGCGCGTTCCGGTGTCGAGCATCGACAGGCCCTCGCCGGTTGGCGTGCGAACGCGCGAGGCGTTGTCGCGCTTCATGCCGGCGCTCGCGCTGTTCGTCGGCGTCGTCGTCGTGTGGGAAGCGGTCGCGCACATCTTTCGCGTTCCGCAGTTCGTGCTGCCGCCGCCAACCGCGATCATCGACGTCCTGATCGCCCGCCAGCGGGACCTGGGCTACGCGGCGTGGGTCACGGCGCAGGAAGTGGTGTGGGGCTTCCTGCTGTCGGGCCTGATCGGAGCGGCGGTTGCGCTCGTCATCGCGCGCTTCACGACGTTCGGCCGCGCGCTCTACCCGCTGGTGGTGCTGTTCCAGAACGTGCCGAAGGTTGCGCTCGCGCCGCTCTTCATCCTCTGGTTCGGCTTCGACCTCGCGCCGAAGGTCGTGCTGATCGTCGTCATCGCCTTCTTTCCGGTGGCGATCAACATGCTGGTCGGGCTGACGACCGTCGACGCCAACCTGGTCGCGCTGATGCGTTCGGTCGGCGCGAGCCGCAACGTGATCCTCTGGCGCATCCAGTTTCCCAACTCGCTGCCGACCCTGATGGCCGGTTTGAAAGTCGCCATCACGCTCGCCGTGATCGGCGCGATCGTCGGCGAGTTCGCCGGCGCGCAGGCGGGACTCGGCTACATGATCCAGTTCGCATCGACGCAGATGCAGACGGCGCTCGTGTTCGCGGCGCTCGTCGAGGTTTCCGTGCTCGGCATGCTGTTCTACTACGTGATCGAATGGGTCGAGCGGCGCTACATCGACTGGATGCCGCACACGGCGTGAGCGGAGCCGGCCGCACGGTAGTTTCCGGCGATCGACGGATCATTCAACCGAGAGGCGAATCATCATGATGACGAGGACATGGAGGAGTCGGTGGGCAGCGCTGTTGACCGGCGCCGCGCTCGCCGTTGCGGGCAGCATTGCGCTGGCGGCCGATCAGGTGTCGGTGCAACTCGATTGGCTGGTGCGCGGCGACCATGCGATGTTCTTCGTCGCCCGCGACAAGGGCTACTTCAAGGAGCAGGGGATCGACGTCACGGCGGTCCGCAAGGGAACCGGCTCGGTCGACGCGCTCAAGCTCGTTGCGAACGGCAATGCCGATTTCGGCTTCGCGGATTTGCCGACGCTGCTCGTCGGACGCTCGCAACATCTGCCCGTCGTGGCGCTCGTCGCGGTGAACCAGGAAAGCCCGCTCGCGATGATCTCGATCAAGTCGAAGCATCCGATGTCGAAGCCGGCCGACATGAAAGGCATGAACGTCGGCGTGCACCCGAGCGGATCGACGTACGTGTTCCTGAAGTCGTTCTTCGCGAAGAACGGCCTCAACCTCGCCGATTTCAAGCAGAGCACCGTCGCGCCTCCGTACGAGAACATGCTGCTGCTGGGCCGCGTCGACGTGGTGCCAGGCTACGTCGACGCCGAGGTGCCCGAGCTCGAGGCGCACGCGGGCGGCCCCGGTTCGCTGTCGATCCTGCTCGGCGCGAACTACGGCTACGAGGCGTACGGATCGGGCCTCTTCACGTCGGAGAAGACGATCGCCGAGAAGCCGGATCTCGTGCAGCGCTTCGTCAACGCGTACGTGAAGGCGTTCCAGTTCGTCGTCGACAACCCGAAGGAGGCGATCGACATCGTCGTCAAGGCCAATCCCGAGTACAAGGGCAAGGAGGAGACGCTCATGTCGCAGCTTTCGGCCGACATCAAGGCGACGTTCTTCAGCCCCTATACGAAGGAGCACGGCATCGGCGCGATCTCGGACAAGCAATGGAACGCGACGGCCCAGGTGTTGAAGGACCAGTCGGTGCTGCCCGCCGATTTCAGTCCCGCCGGCGGCTTCAACTCGACGTTCGTCGAGAAGGCGAAGCCGCCGAAGCGCTGAACGTTCCGGGCTGCCGGCCGCAGCCGAGCCGCGTGATCGGGCCTGTGGCGGCTTCGAGCGGCAGCAACGCGCCGCGCGCGCCGTCGTGCGCCAACGTCTTCCGGCTCCGCCAACACGTCGCGCGGATCGCGCGGCGCCTGCTGGTCCCATGCCCGCGACCTCCGAATTCGATTACGTGATCGTGGGCGCCGGCTCGGCCGGCTGCACGCTCGCCTACCGGCTCGGCGAGGATCCGAACGTCCGCGTGCTCGTGCTCGAGGCCGGCGCGTGGGATCGCAGCCCGTGGATTCACGTGCCGCTCGGCTGGGGCAAGATCCTGACGGAGCGTCGACTCGACTGGCAGTATTTCGCGAGCCCGGAACCGAGCGTCGGAGGCCGCGCCGTCGAATGCGCGCGCGGCAAGGTGGTGGGCGGGTCGTCGTCGACGAATGCGATGGCGTTCGTGCGCGGACATCCGGCTGACTTCGATCGCTGGGCCGGGAATGGCTTGCCGGAGTGGGACAGCGCGCACGTGCTGCTGTACTTCAGGCGGCTCGAGCGCTGGGAAGGCGGCGCGAGTGCGTGGCGCGGTGGCGACGGGCCGTTGTCCGTGCAGTATTGCCGCTACGACGATCCGCTGAACGACGCGTTCCTGGCCGCCGCGCGCGAGGCGGGGGAGGCGTCGACCGCCGACTACAACGGCGAGCATCCGGAAGGTTTCGGGCGGCTGCAGGTGACGATCGCCGGCGGGCGCCGCATGAGCGCGGCGCGCGCGTATCTGCGCCCGGCGATCGCGCGCGGCAACGTCGAAGTCCGCGTGAACGCGCACGCGACACGCATCGTCATCGACACTGCGCGGGCGCGGGGCGTCGAATACGCGCAGGACAACGCATCGCATCGCGTCGTCGCCCGGCGCGAGGTCATCGTCGCGGCCGGCGTGATCAATTCCCCGCAGCTTCTGCTGCTGTCCGGCATCGGCGACCCGGCGTGGCTCGCCGAGCAGCGCATTGCGGTAAAGGCGGCGCTGCCCGGCGTCGGGCGCAACCTGCAGGATCACGTTTCGGTGATCCTCATGTACCGCCGACGCGAGCCGAGCCCGTTCCTTGCGAACATGCGCGCCGACCGCATCGCGCTGTCGCTCGCCAATGCGTACGTGTTCGGACGCGGCTTCGCGGCCGACATACCGGGCGGCGTCGTCGGGTTCCTCAGGAGCGGTCCCGGACTCGACTGCCCGGACATGCAGTTGATCCTGACCAACGCCGCCCTGCCGGCATGGCCGTGGTTCCCCGGATTGCGCAAGCCGTTCGTCGACGGCTTTGCATGCCGGACCGTGATGCTTCATCCGCGAAGCCGCGGCGAAGTCCGCCTCGCGTCCGCCGATCCGCTCGCCGCGCCGCGGATCCACCCGCATTTTCTCGCCGATCCCCACGACCGGCACGTCGTGCGCGAGACGATTCGCCGCGTGCGCGCGATCGTGCGGCAACCCGCGCTTGCGCGGTTCGTGGAACGCGAGACGCTGCCGGGCCCCGACGTCGTCGACGACGACGCGCTCGACGGGTTCATCCGCAGGACCGCGATCACCGTCCACCATCCGGCCGGCACCTGCCGGATGGGATCGGCGAGCGATCCGATGGCCGTCACCGACGACGAAGGTCGCGTGCGCGGGATCGAGGGGCTGCGCATCGTCGACGCGTCGCTGATGCCGGATCTCACGTCGGGCAACATCAACGCGCCCGTGATCATGATCGCCGAGAAGATCGCCGATCGCATCCGCGGCCGGCCCGCCTGCCCGTCCGAAGGCCACAACCTTGGCATTGACGCCGGACAAGTCGTCCTATAACGTACTACGACGTGAACCCGCCTGGCGACAAGACGTGACGCTTCGCCGCGACGCGATGGATTCGCTGTACGCGCAGCTCGCGGATTCGCTCGAGCGCGACATCGCGTCCGGCAGGTACGGCGCGGGCGATCGACTGCCGTCGGAGCAGGCGCTGATGGAGCGGCACCGGGTGAGCCGGGTCACCGTGCGCCAGTCGATCGCGCTGCTGCATTCGAAGGGCCTCATCGAGGTGAAGCAGGGGAAGGGCACGTTCGTGACCGGCTCCGTCGTGCGGCACGGCCTCGACAACCTGACCGGCTTCTACGACGCGCTGATCGCCCAGGGCCTGCGCCCGAGCACTCAGCTGCTCGAATTCCGAACTGCGATGCCCGCCGATCGGGCGTCGACGCCGCTCGAAGGCGATGCGCGGCGCGCGATTGCGATGCGACGCCTGTATCGCGTGCACAGCCAGGCGTTCGCGTTGGTCGAGGCGGTGGTGGTCGTCGGCCGGGCAAGGGTTGCGCGCGAGCACATGGAGACGCACACGATCTACCAGTTGCTGCGCGACGTCGTCGGCGAGCAGGTGGTCAAGGCCGACATCGGCATTCGCGCGCGCGCGGTGGGCAAGCGCATCGGCGGTCTGCTGCGGCTCGCGCCGGGACGTCCGGTCCTGGTCATGGAGCGCGCGTCGATGGGCCGCTCCACGCGCCCGCTCGAGCACAGCCGTTTCTACATCGTCCCCGAAACGTACGAATTCCGACTTAACGTCTCCGGGCCGCTGCAGATCACGAACGGCATTCAGCCGTTCCATCACGGCCGCGGGCGCGACCGCGAGTCGCGGGTCGGGCAGGGCGCGTGACGGCTCGAAAGACGTCGACCGCCATCGAGCGGCGAACGCCGGCATGAACGTCGGCTTCATCGGCGTCGGCGTGATGGGCGCTCCCATGGCGCGCAACCTCGCGCGCGCCGGGCATGCGGTCGCGGTCTACGACGCATCGACCCGCGCGCTCGACGCGTTCCGCGACCGCGCTTGCCGCGTCGCGGGGTCCGCTGCCGATGCCGCGCTGGGCGCCGACGTCGTCATCACGATGCTGCCCGATTCAGAGCACGTGCGGCAGGCGCTCTTGGGCGACGACGGGGCTTGCGCTTCGCTCGCGCAAGGCCGTCTCGTCGTCGACATGAGCACGATCGGCGCATCGGCCAGCATTCTCCTCGGCGACGAGCTCGCCCGTCGCGGCTATCGGTCCGTCGATGCGCCGGTCGGGCGCACGCCGCTCGACGCCGAGGCCGGCACGCTGCTGATCATCGCCGGCGGCGACGAGCGCGACATCGCCGAGGCGCGGCCGTTGTTCGAGTGCCTCGGCGACACCATCGTGCACGCCGGACCGCGTGGCCACGGCATCAAGCTGAAACTCGTCAACAACTACATGGCGACCGTCGGCACGCTCCTCACGGCCGAGGCCTTGACGCTCGCCAACAAGGCCGGCCTCGACCGCGCGAAGACGGTCGAGGTGCTGAGCAGCACGACGGCCGGCCGGGGGCAACTCATCGTCAACTATCCCAGGAAGGTGCTGGCCGGCGACCTGCGACCCGACTTTCCGCTGCGCATGGCGCAGAAGGACGTGAGCCACGCGCTCGATCTCGGCGCGGAGCTCGGCTCGCCGCTCTTGCTCGGCTCGATCGCGCGCGAGATGTTCGGGCTGGCGCGGCCCTGGGGACGCGCCGACGAGGACTGGACGGCGATGCTGTTGCTGCTCGAAGACCTGAGCCGCGCCGAGCATGTTCCGCCGGCCTCCTGAGACATGAAGCGGGAATCGACATCATCGGAAGGCGAAGCGACGAAGTGGACCTGACGGCCGAAGAGCGGGACATCCTCGCGGGGAAGCGCGGCGAAGCGCCGAAGCGCGCGCTCGAGTATCAGATCGAGCTCGGCAAGTTCTGTGGCGCGAAGCGGTTCGTGCCCGTCACGAACGTGCACATGATGGGCGATATCGAGGTGATGGGCGATGCGGGCCTGCGCTATCTCAAGGAAGAGGTGGCGCTCGGCGCGCGCTGCGTGGTCGGCGCGACGACGAACGCGCGCTGCATCGACTTCGCGCAATGCGATCGAATGGGACAGGACGCGGGGGAGGTCGCAAAGGAACGCGAGCTGATCGGTTGCCTGCATCGCATGGGCGTCATCACGACCGACACGTGCATCAACTACCAGACGGTCTACCAGCCGCATCTCGGCGAGCACGTCGCGTGGGGGGACACCGGCACCGTCATCTACGCCAACTCGGTGTTCGGCGCGCGCTCGAACTTCGAATCGGGGCCGGCCGCGCTCGCCGCCGCGCTCACCGGGCGCACGCTCGAATACGGATTCCATCTGGACGAGCATCGCCGGGGCACGTTCACCGTGCGGCTCGATGCGCCATTGACGGATCTCGCCGATTGGGGTGCCGTCGGCAAGATCGTCGGTGAATCGCATCAGCACTACTACGCGGTGCCGGTCTTTCATGGCTACGCCGGCATGCCCACCGCCGACGAGCTCAAGCACCTCGGCGCCGCACTGGCGAGCTATGGGTCGATGGGCATGTTCCACTTCGTCGGCGTCACGCCGGAAGCGCCCACGCTGGAGACGGCGCTCGGCGGCCGCAAGCCCACCGAGGCGCTGACGATCGGCGCCGCCGATCTCGATGACGTCTACGCGAGCTATTCGCTCGGCGACGGCGACGCGCGCCTCGTCGTCTTCAGCGGCCCCCAGCAGTCGCTGCTCGAGATGCGCCGCCTGGCCGAACTCTTCGAAGGTCGAGAAGTCCACGAAGGCTCGAGCTGCTATGCGACGACGAACGGCGCCATCCTTGCGCAGGCGCGCAAGCTCGGCTACGCCGACGTGCTCGAGCGCGCGGGCGTGACGCTGCTCGAAGGCGTCTGCTTCTACATCCTGCAGAACCTGACGCCGATGCGCATTGCCAACGGCTGGACCAACATGGTGTCGAACTCGGCGAAGATCGTGAACATCATCGGCGCGCACCGGTTCAACACGATCCTGCGGAAAACCGCGCACTGCGTCGAGATCGCGTGCAGCGGGGCGCTGTCGTGAGCGAAGCGGTGGTCGCCGGGACGCAGGACGTGCTGCGCGTCGATCGCGCGTTCGGGCCTGCCGTCGAAGGCGAGGCCGTCGTGTCCGACGAGGGCTTCTCGCCGCGCTACGACCTCGACCGCTGGAGCGGCGTCATCACCAAGCCCGGCCACAAGCTGGAAGGCATCGACATCCGGGACAAGATCTGCTTCTTCCCCACCGCGAAGGGAGGCATCGCCGCCGGCTGGGCGTTCAACGACATCCGCAGCAAGGGCATCGCGCCGAAGGCGTTCGTCTTCGGCATCGCGAACCCGGTGATGATCCAGGGTGCTATCTTCGCCGGCATCACGATCACCGAAGGATGGGACCGGCATCCCCGCGGTTTCGTCCGGACCGGCGACTGGGTGCGGGTCGACCCGCAACGAATGACGATCAGTGTCGTGCGGCGCGCCCGGCGAGGAGAAAGCGGATGAACAGGGGCAGCGAGCGGCAAGCGGGCTCGCGGACGTACGGCGCCTCGCGCAGGCCGGCCGCGGGCCCGGGCGAGATCCGCGTGATCGACACGACGTTGCGCGACGCGCATCAGTGCCTGTGGGCGACGCGGATGCGCACCGCGCACATGCTGCCCGTGCTCGACAAGTTCGACCGGGCGGGCTTCGAGTCGGTCGACCTGATGGGCACGATCCAGTTCGACGTCTGCGTTCGTTATCTGAAGGAGGACCCCTGGGAGCGCGTACGCCGCGTCCACGCCGGCGCGCCCCACACCCGCTTCCGGTCGCTCATCCGCAGCAAGAACATCGTCTCGTTCGATTTCCTCCCCGACGACATCATCGACCTGTGGGTCGATCGCCTGTACGCGAACGGCTTTCGCGTCATCGGCGCCTTCGACGGCCTGAACGACGTCGACAACATCGTCGGCGGGTTGCGACGCGCGAAGGCGCACGGCGCGTACACCTTCGGCGCGCTGTCGTACTGCGAAAGTCCGGTGCACAACGACGCGCTGTTCGTGCGGACGGCGAAGGCGCTGATCGAGCGCGCCGACGTCGACGCGATCATGATCAAGGACGCGGGCGGCCTCCTCACCGTCGACCGCATCCGCACGCTCGTGCCCGCGTTGCGCGACGTCGTCGGCAACCGGCCGCTCGAGCTGCACAGCCATTGCCTGACCGGGCTCGCGCCGCTCGTGTATCTCGAGGGCGCACGGCTTGGCTGCGACCAGCTGCACCTGTCGATCAAGCCGCTCGCCAACGGTGCCGCCCAGCCGGCGGTTCAGACGGTTGCGCGCAACCTGCGCGAGCAAGGCTATCGCGTCGACATCGACGATGCGCTGATCGACGAAATCGGCGCGCACTTCGCGCAAATCGCCGAGCGCGAGGGCAAGCCCGTCGGCGTGCCGCTCGAATACGACGCGTTTCACTACGAGCATCAGATCCCGGGCGGCATGCTGAGCAATTTCCGCGCGCAGCTGGCCGTCGCCGGACTGTCCGACAAGTTCGACGAGCTCTTGCGCGAATGCGCGCGCGTGCGTCGCGAGCTCGCGTATCCGATCATGATCACGCCGTTCTCGCAGTTCGTCGGCACGCAGGCGGTGCTGAACGTCGTGCACGGCGAGCGCTACCGGATCGTGCCGAACGAGGTGAAGAAGTACGCGCTCGGCTATTACGGCAAGCTGCTCGGACCCGTCGATCCCGCCGCGCTCGACCGGATCGTCGAGAACGGCTCGCGCGACATTGCGCTGACGCCGCAGCCGCTTCCGCCGGCCGTCGACGCGCTCCGCGCCCGGTATCCCGACGCCGACGACGACGAGCGCCTGCTGCGCTTCATGCTGGCGGGCACGCAGGTCGACGAAATGCTGGCGGCGCAGCCGATGGATACGGACTACAGCGCGTCGTCGCCTATCGTCGATCTCGTATCGAAGATCGTGCATCGCCGCAAGCCCGGACGCGTCTACATCCGGAAGGGCGACTTCGAGTTCTCCGCGACGTCGACCGCAGGCTGACTCCGAATCCAACGAACGAACAAGAGCGCCATGAGCGACACGAAAATCACGCCGGCCGACCTCGAAGCGATCCTCAAGCTCGTCGAGTCCGCCGAGCACCTCGGCGATTTCCACTTGAAGTACGGCGACCTCGAGTTGCGCGTGTCGCGTCACCCGCCGCCGGCGGAGCCGCGTCCAGCCGGGGCCCTCCCCGCGGCGCCGCCGGCGACCGACGCGCCGCCGCCGCGCGTCGAGGAAACGCCGCCGTCGCGCAAGACGGTTGCCCAGGTGCCTCCGGGCATGGCGGCCGTCAAGGCGCCGATGGTCGGCACGTTCTATCGTGCGCCGTCGCCGGGCGCGTCACCGTTCGTGGAAGTCGGCGACCGCGTACAGCCCGATACCGTCGTCTGCATCATCGAGGTGATGAAGCTGATGAACACGATTCACGCCGAGACCGCGGGGATCGTGCGCGAGATCCGGGTCGAGAACAGCCAGCCGATCGAATTCGGCCAGGTGCTGCTCGTGATCGAGCCGCAGACCTGACGACTGGCGGACACGACCACTGACGCATGGACGCGCGGCGCCCGATCCGACGACTTCTGATCGCCAACCGCGGGGAAATCGCGCTGCGGATCCTGCGCGCCTGCCGCGAGCTCGGCATCGAGACGATCGCGGCCTGTTCCGAGGCCGACCGCGATTCTCTGCCGGTGCGCCTCGCTGACCGCTCGGTCTGCATCGGCCGCTCGCCGTCGTCGCAGAGCTATCTCAACGTCGATGCGCTGGTCGGCACCGCCGTCGCCTTCGGCGCCGACGCGATTCATCCGGGGTACGGCTTCCTCGCGGAAAAGCCTGCGTTCGCGGAGCGCTGCGTGCGCGAGAACGTGACCTTCGTGGGACCCACCGCCGGGATGATCGCGCTGATGGGCGACAAGATCGCGGCGAAGCGGGCGGCGCGCGAGGCGGGTGTGCCGACGACGCCGGGCTCGGAAGGTGCCGTCACCAACCGTGACGAGATCGCCGGGATCGCGAAGCGAATCGGCTTTCCGTTGCTGTTGAAAGCTTCGGCGGGGGGCGGCGGCCGCGGCATGCGGATCGTGCCGCGCGCGGAGGATCTCGCGCGGTTGTTGACGGAGGCGATGGCCGAGGCGCAAATCGCGTTCGGCGATCCATCGGTGTACGTGGAACGGTACCTGACCAACGTGCGCCACATCGAAGTGCAGGTGCTGGGCGACGGCGAGCGGGTGATCCACTTCGGCGAACGCGATTGCTCGAGCCAGCGCCGCAACCAGAAGCTCGTCGAGGAAGCGCCGTCGCCGGCGCTCGACGCGAAGACGCGCGCACGCGTCTGCGAGGCCGCCGTCGCGCTTTGCCGGCGCGTGCGCTACACGAGCGCCGGCACCGTCGAGTTCATCCTCGACCAGGACTCGGGCGACTTCTATTTCATGGAGATGAACACGCGCATCCAGGTCGAGCATCCGGTCACCGAGATGATCACCGGCGTCGATCTCGTCAAGGAGCAGCTTCGCATCGCGTCGGGTGAGCCGCTCGCGATCCGGCAGCAGGACGTGCGGCTCGACGGTCATGCGATCGAATGCCGGATCAACGCGGAGGATCACCGGTCGGGCTTTGCGCCGTGCCCCGGCCACATCGTGCGTTTCCGCGCGCCCGGCGGACCCGGCGTTCGTGTCGACAGCCATCTCGAGGCCGGCTGCGACGTTCCGCCGTTCTACGATTCGCTGCTCGCGAAGGTCATCTGCTGGGGCCGCGATCGCGACGAGGCACTGGCGCGGATGACGCGGGCCCTCCATGAAATGGAAGTCGAAGGCGTGCGAACGACGGTGCCGTTTCACCTCGAGCTCCTCGCGCACGAGCGCTTCCGCGCCGGCGACGTCAACACGCGCTTCGTGCACGACGTGCTCGGCTTCTGAATCAAGCGAGGTACCGCGTGAAGACGAAAACCATCATCAGCTGCGCCGTGACCGGCGGTGCCGATACGCTGTCGAAGCATCCGGGCGTGCCGGTGACGCCGGAGCAGATCGCCAACGCGGTCATCGAGGCGCGCAACGCCGGTGCGACGATCGCGCACGTTCACGTGCGCGATCCGAACACGGGCAAGGCGAGCCAGAACGTCGATCACTACCGCGACGTCGTCGAGCGCGTTCGCGCGTCGCGTTGCGACGTGCTGATCAACCTGACGACCGGACCGGGATCGCGTTTCGTGCCGAGCGAGGACGATCCGAAGGTCGGCGGTCCCGGCACGACGATGACCCCTCCGCTGGCGCGCGTGCGTCACGTGCTCGAGCTTCTTCCCGACATCTGCAGCCTCGACGTCGGCTCGATGAACTTCGGGGAGACGGGCTTCGTCAATACGCCGGCGCATTTGCGCACGATGGCCGAAGCGATCGCAAAAACCGGCGTCAAGCCCGAGCTCGAAGTCTTCGAGCCCGGTCACATCATGCTTGCGCGACGGATGATCGACGACGGGCGGATCGCGAAGCCGCCGCTCTTCCAGATCTGCCTCGGCATTCCATGGGGCACCCCGCCGACGCCCGAAAGCATGCTGTACATGCGAAACCTCCTGCCGCCGGGCGCCCTGTGGGCCGGCTTCGGCATTTCGCGGATGCAGTTCCCGATGGTCGCGCAGGCCGTGCTGCTCGGCGGACACGTCCGCGTCGGCATGGAGGACAACCTCTACATCGACCACGGCGTGCTGACGCCAGGGAACGGGGCGCTCGTCGAGCGCGCCGTCTCGATCGTGCGCCTGCTGGGGGCCGAGCCGGCATCGTCCGACGAAGCGCGTTCGATACTCGGCCTGCCCGCCCGCACGGGCGACCAGGCCGCCGTTGCGTGAATCGTCGAGTCGCGGGGGATGGCGTGAGCGCACGCGATGCAATCGTCGAGGTGGTTCGATGAACGGCGGCGTTTCGGTCGCGGAGCGCCTCGTGCCTTCGGCGCACATGCGCCCGGTGGTGCTGAACGTCGTATCGATCGTCGCGTTCCTCGTCGTATGGCACTTCGCGGCGGCGCTCGTGAACTCGCCGTTCTTCCCGTCGCCCTACAAGATCGTGCAGGCGTTCGTGACGCTCGCGACGAACGGCGACACGATGGGCAACTCGCTGTGGGCTCATTGCTGGGCGAGCCTGTATCGCGTGCTGGTCGGCTTCGCCGCGGGCGTCGTGCTCGGCGTGCCGCTCGGGCTGCTGATGGGCCTGATGCCCGGCCTCTATACCGCGACGCGCTCGATCGTCGAGCCGTTTCGCTTCATCCCGCCGATCGCGTGGATTCCGCTCGCCATCATCTTCTTCTCCGGCCTGCCCCGCTTCGCGTTCCTGATCTTCATCGGCTCGTTTTTCCCGGTGTTCACCGCGACGCTCGTCGGCGTGGCGCGCGTCGAGCAGATCCATCGCAAGGTCGCCGTCGCCTACGGCGCGAGCCGCTACTGGGTGCTCACGCACGTCGTTGTGCCGACCGTCCTTCCGGACATGATGGGCGGCATGCGCGTCGCGCTCGGCGCCGCTTGGCTCACGATCGTCGCGGCCGAGTTGTCCGGGGGAACGTCGGTCGGCCTCGGGCGCATGATGGTGAACTACGCCGAGCTGCTGCAGATCCCGGAGATCGTCGTCGGCATGGTGCTGATCGGCGCGCTCGGATTCGCGATGAACGAAATCCTGCTGTCGGTCGAGCGGCGGCTGTTCCGCTGGCGCTGGCAGGTGACGCTGTGAGCGCACGTGCCGCTCGCGCGGTGGCCGCACCGCCGCGCGGGGAAAGGCTCGTCATGCAGGAAGCGGTCAAGGTACGCGCGGAGATCACGCATCGCTACGGCGACCTGCTCGTCCACGACGGTTTGCAGATCGCGATCCGCGAGAACGAGTTCCTGTGCATCTGCGGGCCGAGCGGTTGCGGCAAGACGACTCTGCTCGACATCTTCGCCGGCATCATCAAGCCGTCGAGGGGACAGGTGCTGATCGACGGCGAGGAGGTCGATCCGAAGCGCCACAACATCTCGTTCGTGTTCCAGGAGCCGTCGACGCTGCCGTGGCTCGACGTCCGCGACAACATCGGCACCGGCCTTCGGATCAAGAAGATTCCCAAGGCGGAGATCGCGCGCAAGATCGACGACATCATCGGCGTCGTGGGCCTGCGCGGGTTCGAGCGCTATTACCCGCACCAGCTTTCGGGCGGCATGAAGCAGCGCGTCTCGATCGCGCGCGCATTCGCCACCGATGCCGACCTGATCCTGATGGACGAGCCGTTCGTGAGCCTCGACCAGCCGACCCGCGAGAAGATGCAGCGCGAGGTGCTTTCGATCTGGGAGCATCGGCGGCGCACGATCGTCTTCGTGACGCACAACCTCGAGGAAGCCGTGTTCCTGGGCGACCGCGTGGTCATGCTGTCGACGAAACCGGCCCGCATCGTCGCCGACATCCGCGTCGACCTGGCGCGGCCGCGCAATCCGGTGGATCCCGGCTTCAACGCGCTTCGCGCGCGCTGCGCCGATCTGTTGCAGGAGGTGCACGAAGGGCAGGCGGACGTTTCGCCACGCAAGGCTTGAAACGGGCCGCGACGACGCCGATCGGCGCTCGCGCGGCGATGTTCATGATGACCATGGAGGAGCTGGCGATGAACGGTTTGGGACGACAAGCGAGGGGATGGGCGAGAGCGGCGGCGATCGTCGTCGCGGCGGTCACGTTCGGCGTGTCGGCATTCGCGCAGGGAGCGCCGACGACGGTCCGCCTCGCCGATCAACCGGGTGCCGAGGTCGACTACGCGGCCGTGTGGGTCGCCGAGGGCCTCGGGTATTACGAGAAGGAAGGGATCAGGATCGACCGCAAGACGTACGCGAACGGCCCCGCGGCGCTGCTCGACATGCCGAGCGGGTCGGTCGACGCGGTGATGGCGGCGATCGCGCCGTTCATGCAGTTCGTCGCGCGCGGCGGCGACCTGCGGATCGTGATGTCGCTCACCAAGGGCAACGCGGCCCTCGTCGGTCTCAAGAAGTACACGGCGTACAAGCAGCTCGACGGCAAGAAGGTGGGCACGCCCGGCATCGGCACGATCCACGATGCGATCCTCGGCTACGCCGAGCAGACGATGGGCTTCAAGGTCCAGCGCGTGTTCGGCAAGATCACCGACATCTCGGTGATGATCGACAAGGGTGAGGTCGAAGCCTTCATCGGCTGGGAACCCGCGTCCGCGGCCGCGATCGCGCAAAGCGACAAGATCCACTACATCCAGCAACTGCCGCCGATCCCCAATGCGGAAAGCCTCGAGCTCGCGTTCAGCCCGAAGATGCTGAAGGAGCACCCAGACGTCGTCGTGCGCTTCGTGCGCGCGACACTGCGCGGCATCGACTACATCCGCACGCAGCCGAAGGAAAAGGTGGCCGAGATCCTCGCGAAGAAGATGAACGATCCGAAGGCGGTTCCCATCGTCCTGAACGCGATGGGCTCGGTGATCCTCACCGATCCGAAGATCGACATGCCGTCGACGCGAATCATCCTGCAGACGATCGCGAAGCAGGGAAAGATTCCCGAGGACCTCGTGAAGGACGTCGACGGCTGGGTGGGCAAGTACGTCGACTATTCGTATCTCGAAAAGGCGCAGGCGTCGCTCAAGTAGCCGCGCGATCGATTCGTCGGATACA
>DATIEN010000081.1:0-5939 GCA_035455705.1 Casimicrobiaceae bacterium
GTGTGTCGACGCGCTGCTCGAAGCGAAAATCGCGCGCGTCGTCGCCGCGATGCACGATCCCAACCCTGCCCAGGGCCATGGAGCAGGGCGGTTGCGCGCGGCCGGGGTCGCCGTCGATGTCGGGCTGCTCGAAACCGAAGCCGCCACGCTCAACGTCGGATTCGTTTCGCGAATGACGCGCGGAAGGCCATGGATACGCACGAAGATCGCGACGAGCCTCGATGGCCGGACCGCCCTTGCGAACGGCGAGAGCCGGTGGATCACGGGCGCGGCTGCGCGCGCCGACGGCCACGCCTGGCGCGCGAGGGCGTGCGCAATCGTGACCGGCGTGGGCACCGTGCTGCACGACGATCCGGAACTCACCGTCCGCGACGTCGCCACGACGCGTCAGCCGCTTCGCATCGTCATCGATCGTCACGCAGACACGCCGCCGGACGCGCGCGTGCTGGCCGATGGCAACGCCCTCGTCGTGACGGCCGGGCCCCGCCGCCCCGAATGGCCGGCGTCGGTCGAAAGCGTCGCCGTGCCGGATGCCGAGGGCCGGGTGGATCTCGATGCGGTGTTCCGGATGCTGGCCGAGCGCGGCATCAACGAAGTCCACGTCGAGGCGGGCGCCAAGCTGAACGGCGCGTTGCTGCGTGCGGGCCTCGTCGACGAGGTTCTGATCTATGTCGCCGGCGCGATCATCGGCGATCCCGCGCGGGGCATGTTCGAGGCGTCGGCGCCGCTTGCGTCGCTCGCCGGGCGCGTGCCGGTCGAATGGTCGTCGATCGAGCGCGTCGGCACCGACCTGCGCATCGTCGCCCGCGTGCGCGCGACGGAGAAAAGATGATGGCGGCGAGACTCGACGATGTTCACGGGCATCGTTGAGGCGATCGGCCGCGTCGTGTCGCGGGAGCGTGGCGGCGACGGCGTGCGCATCGGCGTCGAGGCGCGCGGCCTCGACCCGGCGAACGTTGCCGTCGGCGACAGCATCGCCGTCTCGGGCTGCTGCCTGACGGCCGTGCAAATCGCGCCGCCGCTGCTGCACTTCGACGTGTCCGATGAAACGCTTGCACGGACGACCGGTTTCCGCTTGAACAGCGCCGTGAACGTCGAGCGGGCGCTGCGCCTTTCCGACCGGCTCGGCGGGCATCTGATGAGCGGTCATGTGGACGGCATCGGGCGCGTCGTGGCGTTCGAGCCCGCGGGAGCGGAAGCGACGCGGCATCGCCGCCTCGACGTCGAATTGCCGGCTGCGCTCGCGCGGTACATCGCGGTGAAAGGCTCCGTCGCCGTCGACGGCGTGAGCCTCACGACGAACGCCGTCGCACGGACGCGATTTACCGTCAACCTGATCCCGCATACACTCGTCGTGACGACGCTCGGAACCCTCGGCCCCGGTGATGCGGTCAATATCGAGGTCGACCTGATCGCCCGCTATGTCGAGCGGTTGCGCGATACGCCATGATGGCCGTGCCGTCGCGCGGCGAAGCCAATTCGACCTGAACGTCCGGCGGCCGCAACCGCCGGCAATGGAGGAACGACGATGGACCTGACGACGCTCGAGCGGCTCCCGATGTGGGTGAACGGCCGCGCTTTCTCGCCTTCGACGACGCGCTACGGCGAAGTGACGAATCCCGCGACCGGCGAGGTGATCCGGCACGTGCCGTTCGCCAACGCGGCCGACGTCGACGCCGCGGTCCGGGCGGCGGCCGCCGCATTGCCCGCGTGGTCCGCGGCCCCGCCGCTGCGGCGCGCGCGCGTGCTGATGAAGTTTCGCGACCTGCTCGACCGTCAGCGCAAGGATCTCGCGCGGATCGTGACGCAGGAGCACGGCAAGACGCTCGCCGATGCGGAAGGGTCGGTGACGCGCGGCATGGAGGTCGTCGAGTTCGCGACCGGCATCCCGCATCTGCTGAAGGGGGAGCACAGCGAAAGCGTGGGCACCGACGTCGACAGCTGGTCGATCCGCATGCCGGTCGGCGTTTGCGCGGGCATCACGCCGTTCAATTTTCCGGCGATGGTGCCGATGTGGATGTTCCCGATCGCGATCGGCTGCGGCAACACGTTCGTGCTCAAGCCTTCGGAGCGTGATCCGACGCTTTCGCTGCGCCTCGCGGAATTGTTGCAGGAAGCCGGATTGCCGGACGGCGTTTTCAACGTGGTCCACGGCGACAAGGAAGCGGTCGACGCATTGCTCGCGCATCCGACGGTGCGCGCGATCTCGTTCGTCGGCTCCACGCCGATCGCGAAATACATCTATGAGACGGGCGCACGGCATGGCAAGCGCGTGCAGGCACTGGGCGGCGCGAAGAACCACGCGATCGTGATGCCGGATGCCGACCTCGACTACGCCACGGAAGCGATCGTCGGCGCGGGTTATGGATCGGCGGGCGAGCGCTGCATGGCGATCTCGGCGGTCGTCGCCGTCGGCGACGCGGGCGATGCGCTCGTCGAGCGACTCGCGGCGCGCGCGCGAAAGGTCCAGACCGGACCCGGCCATGCGGCGGAAAGCGAGATGGGCCCGGTCATCACGTGCGCCGCCCGCGACAGGATCACCGGCTTGATCGACCGCGGCGTCGAGGAGGGTGCGGCGCTCGTCGTCGACGGCCGCCGGCCGACGATCCAGGGACACGCGAACGGCTTTTTCGTCGGTCCGACGCTTTTCGACAACGTGACCCCGCAGATGACGATTTACCGCGAAGAGATCTTCGGGCCGGTGCTCGCGGTGCTGCGCGTCGAATCGCTGAACGACGCGATCGACATGATCAACGCCAACCCGTACGCCAACGGCGCCGCGATCTTCACGCGCTCGGGTCATGCCGCGCGCCGGTTCGAGCAGGCGGCCGAGGTTGGAATGGCCGGCGTGAACGTACCGATCCCCGTACCGATGTCGTTCTATTCGTTCGGCGGCTGGCGCAACTCGCTGTTCGGCGATCTCAACGTGCATGGACTCGACGGCGTCCGCTTCTATACGCGTCTCAAGACGGTCACGTCGCGCTGGCCCGACGACGGCAGCGAAGGGCCGGGCTTTCACATGCCGGTGATGGGATGAGTCGACACGCGTCATTCGTCGAGCACCTGCCATGACAGTCGGGGATTGGGCCGCACTGACGAAAGCATGGCCTGGACATACGTAGTTGCGCCGCCCGGTCCCTCGACGCGCAGGGTGACGCGGTAGGCCGGCTGCCGCGGCGGCTCGCCGGGCGGTGGCGCGCCGGACGCCGCCTCTTTGCTGGGCGGCGACAGCGTGCAGCGTTCCGCTGTCGCAGCGCCGGGGAGCGTGCACAGTCGCTCGATCACGTGGCGCACGACCCAGCCGTCGCCCGCGTCGATCACCGACGCTTCCGGCGGGTATTCGCTTCGCGAACGCAGCATCCTCGGCACGCCGCGCCGATCCTCGCCGGCCTGGCGCGACGCGTAATAATTGTGCGGCACGTCATTGCTCGCAGGATCGAGCGCGCCGGATTCGAACAGTGCGACGACGTCGTGCTCGAGCGCGATGGTCGCCGCGTACGTTGCCTGCCGCCGCGCGTTGACGTTGTCGCCGATCGCGACGCTCGTCGCGACGGCGCGCACGAGTGCCATGCCGGCGAACGCCAGCCCCATCACGGCGACGATGGCGATCAGCAGCACGATGCCGGCCTGGCGACGCGCCAGGGCAGCGCTCATCGCCTCGTGCGCCGGGTTCATGCGCCGCCGTTCCACAGGACGTTACGAAGCGGCACCACCGCCTCGAGCACGCGGTAGCGGTAGCTCCCGCTCGCTGCCGCGGCGATCGTGCCCTGGAGGCGCCCAGGGCACGTCGACTTGTCGTCGTCCTCGCAATCGAACAGCACCCAGTGGAAGTCGCGCGTCAGCGTGCGATCGGCGCGGTCGGTGCGCACGATGATGCCGACGCGCACGGCCTTGATGCGCGCGAGCGTCGCGCGCGGTGCGGCGAGCAGCGCCGCCGGCGCCCATGGACCGGTCGCCGCCGACCACGTGTCGAGCGCGCCGTCCCCGTCGCTGTCGATGCCGTACTGGAACTTCAAATTGACGACGTTGGATACGAGCGGCACCGGCGCGTCGCCGTTCGCGACGTCCTGGCTTCGCAGCGCGCCGGAGGCGACGTCGAAACGCAGCGTGGAGGCGAGACCGGCATCGCCGAGATCGAGAAGGACCGTGGTGATCGGCAGGTCGATCGTGACGCCGGCATGCGCAACGTCGACCACGCCGGCGACGGCCGGCGAGACGGCCGTGACGGTGGTTGCCGCGCAGTTGCCGGTCCGCGTGATCGCGACGACCCGGTCGCCGACCGCGAAGCCGTCGGGACTTTCGACCCGCAAGTGCGTGCCGGCTGCAGCCGGGGTGGCGATCGCCGCGGGCAGCGCGAGCGCGCGCGCGTACGTCTGCCGCAGGACCAGACTGTCGGGCCGGTCGGGGGCACCGCCGTCGGTGATGAGAACCGCAATCGGCCGCAGGCTTCCCACGATGTTGCCGGCGGCGGGGCACGTATCGAGCCATGACGAGGCGGCCGACCATCCGGCGCCGGCGTTTCCGGTCTGCGTGACGATCGTCGCGACCGCGAATGCCGCCGCGGCCTGCGCGTCGGCAACCGCCGAAGCGTTGCGGCGCACCGTGTCGGTAGCGGCGAACGCCTGGTAGACGACGACCAGCGCGATCATCGCGACGGCGAGGCCCACGACCGCGTCGATCAGCGACGCGCCGCGAAGACACGTCCTGGCGCTAAGGATGCGGCAATGCCACATGGATCGATGCCGTATGGGCACGCTCTCCCTTCGGCTGCCAGTGCGTCACGACATGCACGTGCCGGCTCTCGCCCGTGTCGTCGACGCTCACCTCGGGTGCATTGGCGCCGCTCGAAACACCCGGCAGTCGCTCGGCCTGCACGAGGAGCGCTCGATAGCCGGCGCCGCCTGTGGACGCGTCGTAACGCGCGGCGACGCCGGCCGGCGCTTCGGTAACGATGCGGGCGAGGGTGTCGGCTGCGATGCCGAAGCCTTCGCCCCGCCATGCCGCTCCCCCGCTCGCGCGGAGTGCGCCGGCGAGAAGACCGAGCAACCCGAACATCCCGAGCGAGAGCACGACGAGCGCGACGAGCGCTTCCAACAGGTACGTCCCGCGCGCTGCGCGCAGCCGGGCCGAGCGCTTGACCGCCCGTTTCATGCGCAAAGCCCGTCCGCCCGGATCGTCCAGCAGTCGTCGGAGCGTCGCCAGTCGGCGGGCAGCGAGAGCGTCGATCGAGCGCCGTTCTCGTCGATCGTGAAAACGAACGCGTCCATGCCCTTGGCGGCGAGTCCCGTCGCCTTGTAGAGGAAGGTCGTGGCCGTCGCCGTGCAGGTCAGCGCGAATGCGTCGGCAGTGCCGGCGGAAGGCGGGGCTGCGCCACAGCCGCCGGCGCCATCGAGGTACGAGCGTTCGTCCTGGAAATACGCTTCCATCTGCTGGCGCGCGTCGGAAAGGCGGGCGACCGCTTCGAGGATGCGCGCGCGCTTGACGTAGCCCGCATACGACGGAAGCGCGACGGCCGCGAGGATCGCGACGATGGCGACGACGATCATCGTTTCCAGCATCGTGAATCCCGCGGGCGAGGCGACGGTCATGGACAGAGCTCGTTCGACGTGTCGACGCGCGCCCGACCGCTTCCGGCCAAAACGACCTTGCGCGCGCGCTGCCCCGGGCGGCAGATGGTGAACGTGCCCATCTGCAGCGCGCCGTCGAAGCGCCGTGCGTGACCCGCCGCCGTGTACGAGACGTAATCGGCCACCGGGCGGTTGCCGCGGATCGTGATGCCGTCGGTGCTCGGTCGTTCGCGCGCAATGGCGTTTGCGGCGTTGCGCTCGGCGTCGGGCACGATCATCCATCCGCCCTCCCACGGCAGCGCCCCGGCATCGCACGCGCCGGCCGCCGGACAGACGTCGACGCGGTCGCCGCGCTTGACCGCTTCGCTTCGC
>DATIEN010000082.1:0-9696 GCA_035455705.1 Casimicrobiaceae bacterium
TGATCGTCTTCCGGAAAGTCGTCTCTGACCCCACTTCGGGGCTTGGTGTATAGTCGGGTTGCGCCGATTTGAGCTTCAGCTTGCGGGCGCATGACAAATGCCGCTAAAGCGAGGTTCGCTCCAGCCCGAAGATATCGGGCGGGGCACACGAAACCCGTTTGGCGGATGCCCGACGGGTTTTTTGTTTTGGATCGTCCATGAGCGCGCTGGACGTGGGCCGTCCCAAGCGCGAATCAGCCCCGCAGCGCGTAGCGCGGAGGTAGTGCAATGAGCGAGAACAACCGTCCGCGCGGCTTCACGACCGCGATTCTCCACAGCGACCGCGACGCGCTGATCGAGCACGGCGCGCTGCACAAGCCGCTGCATCTTTCCGTCGCGTACGGCTACCGCGACGCCGCCGACCTCGTCGCCGTTTTCCAGGGCCGCCAGTCGGGCTACGCGTACGGGCGGCAGGGCAACCCGACGACGGCCGCGCTCGAGGCGAAAGTGACGGCGATGGAGAAGGGTGTCGCAACCGTCGGCTTCTCGACCGGCATGGCGGCGATCGAGGCGACGCTGCTCGCGCTTCTGCGCGGCGGCGACCACATCGTCGCGAGCGCATTCGTCTTCGGGAACACCAACAGCCTGCTCAACACGCTCGCCGATCACGGGACGCCGGTCACGTTCGTCGACGCGACGCGCGTCGACGAGGTCGCGAAGGCCGTGACGCCCGCGACGAAGCTCGTTTTCGTCGAGACGATCGCGAACCCGCGCACGCAGGTGGCGGATCTCGCGGCGATCGGGGCGCTTTGCCGCGCGCGCCGCCTGCTCTACGTCGTCGACAACACGATGACCTCGCCGTGGCTCTTCCATCCGATCGACGTCGACGCGGGACTCGTCGTCAACGCGCTCACCAAGTACATTGGCGGTCACGGCAACGCGCTGGGCGGCGCAGTCACCGACACGGGCCGCTTCGACTGGACCCGCTTTCCCAACATCGCGCAACCGTACAAGGCGCAGAAGCCGGCCCTCTGGGGCATCACGCAGATCCGCAAGAAGGGCCTGCGCGACGGCGGCGCCACGCTCGCCGCCGAGCAGGCGCATCACCTGGCAGTGGGTGCCGAGACGCTGGCGCTGCGCATGGACCGGCAATGCTCGAACGCGCAGGCGCTCGCCGAGTACCTGTCCCGGCATCCGAAGGTGTCAGCGGTTCACTTCCCCGGCCTCGCCTCCCATCCGCAGCACGAACGCGCGCGAACGCTCTTTCGCGGCCCGGGCGCGCTGTTTTCGTTCGAGCTGGGCGGCGGACAGGACGTGCTCGCGTTCCTCAATCGGCTGCGCGTCGTCGTGCTGTCGTCGAACCTGGGCGACAACCGGACGCTGGCGATTCCCGTCGCGCAGACGATCTTCTGGGAGATGGGACCGGAACGCCGCGCCGAGATGGGCATCGCCGATTCGCTCGTGCGCGTTTCGGTCGGCATCGAGGATCGCGACGACCTGATCGAGGATTTCCGGCAAGCGTTGCAATGACCGCCGCGACATGCGCATACTAGCGGCCGTCGTTTCGGAACGGAGACCGGCCATGGCCAACCGCGACAAGCAGCGCAAGGAACCGAAGAAGCCGAAGCAGAACAAGAAGCCCGCGCCGAAGACGTAAGGCCCTTGCCGGGCGCCCGGGATCGCCGGGCTTCGATCGTCGTGCGTGGGTGAGGCCGCGAGGCGCCCGCCTCGCATCAGCGTTTGCGACCCGCCAGCGCGATCACGATCGGCATCCAGCCGATCCAGCGAACGAAGTCGACGACGCTCTCGTCCCACTGCCACCCCTCGGCCGCGTCGAAACGCGCGCTCACGAAATCGTCGAGCCAGCCGAACCCCACGAGCCACGCGGCAACGCCGATCAGCACGGCGATCTCGACTCGCAGCTCGTGGCGCATCGTTCGATACACCGGCATCGCGACGAGGCCGCCCACGATGGCCGCATAGAGCAGCGCGCGCACCGCCGAACGGTGCTCCAATGCGGCGGCGACGAACGGCTCGCTCGCGATCATCTTCGCGCCCGTCCAGCCGAGCACGCCCGCGCCCAGCCAGAGGACCTGCGGAAAGCGCGCGACCCATTTGAGGACGAGCGTCGAGCCCCAGACGACGATCGGCACGGAGACGGCGAGGCCGATCAGCACGAGCAGCACCGACCCGTGCGCCGCGCCGGCGACGGCGAGCACGTTGTCGACGCCCATCACCGCGTCGGCCACGACGATCGTCTGCACTGCGCTGCGAACCGTCGTGGTCGCCTTGATCCCGTGCGCCGCTGCCTCTCCGCCCCGCGTCAGCTTCCAGCCGATGTAGACGAGGGCGAGGCCGCCGACCAGCAGGAAGCCGGGAATCTTCAACAGCCACACGACGGCGGCCGTCAGCAGCGCGCGGATCGCGATCGCGCCGGCCGTGCCGAAGACGATCACGCGCCTCTGCGACGCCGGCGGGACGTTGCGCGCGGCGAGGCCGATCACGAGCGCGTTGTCGCCGGCGAGTATCAAGTCGATCACGACGATCGAGGCGAGCGCCGAGAACCAGGCGGCCGACAGCGGCTCGGGCGTCATGCGTCGATGTCGTGCGCCTGCGCGCCCCGCTCGTCGATCGCCAGGTAGTGCCCTCGATCGTCCCAATCGGCGAGCACGATGCGCTCGCACGGCTTGCCGTCGACGACGAGCGCGTGGCGTGCGGGCCGGTGGGTGTGCCCGTGCACGATCCGCGTCACGTTGTGCGTGCGAAAGGCCTGCTCGACCGCGGCCGCGTTGACGTCGAGGATCGATTCCGGCTTCCGGGCGGTCGCCGCGCGACTGCCGCGGCGCAGCCACGCGGCGACGAGGCGCCGCGCCGCATACGGCAGCCGCAACAGCCGCCGCTGCGAGCGGGGATCGCGCGACCAGGCGCGAAAGCGCTGATAGTCGACGTCGTCGGTGCAGAACTCGTCGCCGTGCGTCAGGAGCGTCGCCGTGCCCGCGATGTCGACGACGGTCTGCTCGTCCAGCATCGTGGCGCCGGTGTCCCGCGCGAAATCCGCGCCGAGCAGGAAGTCGCGGTTGCCACGCGCGACGAACAGCGGGACGCCGGCGTCACGAACACCGCGCAGCGACGCGACGATCGCGCGCGGGAACGGCTCGCGGCGCTGGTCGTCGCCGATCCACGCGTCGAAGAGATCGCCCATCACGTAAACCGCGGCCGCTTCGCGGGCGGGGCCGCGCGCGAAGGCGTCGAACGCCGCTTTCGCGTTGCGGCGATCGGGTGCGAGATGAAGATCCGACAGCAGAAGCGTCGGCTTCATCGCACGCCTTCCTCATCCGGCTTGCTGCAGCGCGGGCAGCCTCGCCCCGATCGCGGGGAGAGCCGGGTGAGGGTGAACACGCTATTCGACGACTTCCGTGCGCTGGATGACCACGTCTTGCGTCGGAACGTTCTCGTGGGAACCCGAGCGTCCCGTCGGAACGCCGGCGATGCGATCGACGACGTCGTTTCCGCGCACGACGGCGCCGAACACGCAATAGCCGTAGCCTTGCGGGGTCGGCCCCTTGTAGTCGAGGAACGCGTTGTCGGCCAGGTTGATGAAGAACTGCGACGTCGCCGAGTGAGGGTCCGACGTGCGGGCCATCGCGACGGAGTAGCGCGCGTTCCTGAGCCCGTTCGCCGCCTCGTTGGCGACCGGTTTTCGCGTCGACTTCTGCTTCATGCCCGGTTCGAAGCCGCCGCCCTGGATCATGAAGCCCGGGATCACGCGGTGAAACAGCGTGTTGTCATAGTGCCCGGCGCGCACGTATTGCAGGAAGTTGTCGACGGTGGCGGGCGAGTTCTCGGCGTCGAGCGCCAGCGCGATGTCGCCTTCGCTCGTGTGCAGCAGTACCTGGGTCATGTCGCGATCCCTTCGTTACTTGTCGCCGGACACGATCTTGGCGGACGTGATGATCACCGGCTCGGTGGTGAGCGAACGCGGATCGACCGGCGGCCCGCCCGCCGGGACCTTGCGGCCGCCCTTGCTCATCTTGGCGATCTTCTCGACGACGTCCATGCCGGACGTGACCTTGCCGAAAACCGTGTAACCGACGCCGGCGGGATCCGGCGAGCGGAAGTCGAGCGGCTTGTTGTTCGCCACGTTGATGAAGAACTGGTCGCGCGCTGAATTGGGATCGGAGGTGCGCGCCATCGCAATCGTGCCCGGCACGTTGTGCAGCCCGGCCTTGCTGCTCGCCTCGGCCTCGTTGACGACCGGCGGGCGCGTCGGTCGCGGATTGAAGTCGGCGGTGTACGCGCCGCCCTGGATCATGAAGCCGTCGATCACGCGGTGGAACTGCGTTCCGTTGTAGTGGCCGTCCTTGACGTAACGAACGAAGTTGTCGACGGTCTTCGGTGCGGCGTCGGGATAAAGCTCGAGCTTGATGACGCCGGCTGTCGTGTCGAGCTCGACTTCGGGGTTCGCGGCGAGCGCGGGCATTCCGAAGAACGCCATCGCGGCGGCAAGCAGGTACGACAGGGCACGCGGCATGGAAATCCCTTTACTGGGCTGGAGTGGAAGGTTGAGGCGACTTCGACGCCGATTGCGCATCGACGGACTTGCCTGACGAGGATTCACGGATCAGCTTGAGCTTCTCGGGCGCCGTGCGATTGCGCTTGTCGAGCTCGATCGTCTTCTCGTATTCGAGCTGCGCGAGCCGCGCATAGACATCGCCGAGATTCTCGTGCGCCACCGCATAGTCGGGCGCGAGCTGCACGGCGCGCTCGAGCTCGTCGCGCGCCTGCGCGTATTCACCCTTCTTCGCGTAGAGCACGGCGAGGTTGTTACGGGGCTCCGGCAGCTCCGGGAAGTCGGCGAGAAGCCCGCGCAGAACGACCATCGCTTCGTCGGTCTTGCCTTCGTCGATGAGCGCGAGGCCCTTCAGGAAGCGCGCCTGCGGCTCGCGCGGCCGCTGCGCGATCAGTGCGTCGAGTTTGGCGATGCCGTCGGCGTACTGCTTGCGATCGAGCAGCGCCTTCGCTTCGCGCAGCGACCGCGTGTAGACGCGCTGCTCGGCCTCGCTCATCTGCCGCGGGTCCTGCGTCGCCGCCGGCGCCTGCGCGTGCGCGAGCGCGGCGAGCGAGGCGAGCAGGACGATCGTGACGAGGCGGGCGGTCATCGGAGGTTGGAGGGGCCGATTCTAACGCACGGACGCGCTGTCGCCGCCCTCGCGCAGCCGCTCTGCGGTCGTCTCGATCAGCCGGCGTGCGATCGACATCGGGCTCGGCAGGTCGGGCAGCGCGTCGACGTCGAACCAGCGTGCATCGACGATCTCGCTGCCGTCGGGCACGAGCTCGCCGCCCGCGTAGCGCGCGGTGAACGCGATCATCAGCGAGTGCGGGAACGACCACGACTGGCTCGCGAAGTACCGAAGGTCCTGCACGTCGACGCCCACCTCCTCGCGCACCTCGCGGTGGATGCAGTCCTCGAT
This sequence comes from Casimicrobiaceae bacterium, assembly GCA_035455705.1. Lineage (GTDB taxonomy): Bacteria > Pseudomonadota > Gammaproteobacteria > Burkholderiales > Casimicrobiaceae > VBCG01. The sequence continues at coordinate 5,451 of DATIEN010000082.1, forward strand.
CGATTCCCCCGCTTCGACGAAACCCGCGAGCGCGCTGTACATCGACGCCTGGAAACGGTTCGCGCGCGCGAGCAGCAGCTCGCGGCCGCGCGTGACGAGCACCATCATCGCCGGCGATACCCGCGGATACGCGACGTAGCCGCACACCGTGCATTGCTTCGCCCGCTCGTCCTCGCGGTCCCGCGTGGGCGCGCCGCAGCGACCGCAGAAGCGATGGGTCCGATCCCACTCGATCACCTGGAACGCACGTGCGGCAACGCCGAGCAACGGTTCCGGCAGCGAAAGGAACAGCGAGCGCAGTCCCGCGAGCGCGTAGCCCTGCGGGGCGGCCGCGTTCTCGTCGAGCAGCAGCGCGACGCAGTCCGCGCCGTCGAGTCGGCCGATGTAGTGCCGCACGCCGGCGACCCCCGCGCGCGCAAGCTCGCCGGCGCGCGGGACGTTCGGCGTGTGTTCGTCCCCTGCGATCAGCAGTTTCGCACCCGCGAAGGCGAACGCGAGCGCCGCGTCGGAAACGGGCGTCGGGGTCGCATGCGACGGTGCGAAGCCGGCCGGCGTCTTCAGCATCGGCGGTTCGGCTCGGACGTGCGCTACGCCGACAGCGACAACGCCAGCGTGCCCAACCGCCTGCCCGTTGCCGGCAGCGGATTCGCGCGCCGGCCGAAGCTGCCGCCGGCGAAGAGCGGGTGGATCGCCACCTGCTCCGGCTGAGGATCCCGAGCAGCAGCGTGTCGCCCGGAACGCCCTTGTCGACATCGACGCGCTCCTTTGTTGACGTGGAAGATCGCCATGGGGATGACTCCGCAATTGGCTCGGCGAGGGGGCGGTGCCGAAAAATGCAATGGTAGGCGATCGTTGTCGGGCGTCGACGCGCTCGTGCAAGCGGCAACGTCCCGTCGCGGGGCGTCCGGCGTGCCGCCGCTATAATCGACGAAACGGCTTCGACGAAAGAGATTCCCATGGAACCCGAACACGTCAACGCGATCGGCAATACGCTCGAGGGGCTCAAGGAACGCACGGCGCAGCTTCGGAGGTATCTTTGACTTCGACGCCAAGGAGACGCGGCTTGCGACGGTAGATCGGGAGCTCGAGGATCCGAAGATCTGGGACAACCCGGCGCGCGCGCAGGAGCTCGGCAAGGAGAAGAAGGCGCTCGACGGCGTCGTGCACACGCTGCGCACGCTTCAGCGCGGCATCGACGACAGCGGCGAGCTCTACGCACTTGCGCGCCAGGAGGCCGACGACGAGACGCTGCTGGCCGTGGAGGCCGACGCGACGCGGCTCGCAGAGCGCGTTGCCGAGCTCGAGTTCCGGCGCATGTTCCACAACGCGCTCGACCCGGGCAACGCGTTCCTCGACATCCAGGCGGGCAGCGGCGGCACCGAGGCGCAGGACTGGGCCGCGATGCTGTTGCGCATGTACCTGCGCTATTGCGAGCGGAAAGGCTATCGCGTCGAGGTGCTGGAAGAGTCGCCTGGCGAGATCGCGGGCATCAAGAGTGCGTCGATCAAGGTCGACGGCGAGTACGCGTACGGATACCTCCGCACGGAGACCGGCGTGCACCGCCTCGTTCGCAAGAGCCCGTTCGACGCGAACGCGCGGCGGCACACGTCGTTCGCGAGCGTGTTCGTCTACCCGGAAGTCGACGAGTCGATCGACGTCGAGATCAATCCGGCCGACCTCCGGATCGACACCTATCGCGCATCGGGCGCGGGCGGCCAGCACGTCAACAAAACCGACTCTGCCGTGCGGATCACGCACCTGCCGACGAACATCGTCGTGCAGTGCCAGACCGACCGCTCGCAGCATCGCAACCGCGCCGAGGCGTTCGCGATGCTGAAGTCGAAGCTCTACGAGCTCGAGCTTCGCAAGCGCCAGGAGGAGCAGGCGAAGCTCGAGGACTCGAAGACGGACATCGGCTGGGGGCACCAGATTCGCTCGTACGTTCTCGACCAGTCGCGGATCAAGGACCTGCGCACGAATTACGAGGTCGGCAACACGCAGGGCGTCCTCGACGGCGACCTCGACGACTTCATCTCCGCGAGCCTCAAGCAGGGCGTCTAGCGTGAGCACCCACGACACCGGTACCGCGACCGACACCGCTGCGCAGGAAAGCAGCGTGATGGCGGAGCGGCGCGCGAAGCTCGCTGCGCTGCGTGCGGCCGGCAACGCCTATCCGAACGATTTCCGGCGCACGGCGCTCGCCGGGGACCTTCACGGCGCGCACGACGCGAAGGACAACGCGGCGCTCGAAGCGACGCCCGTACGCGTCGCCGTCGCCGGCCGGATGATGCTGAAGCGCGTGATGGGCAAGGCGTGCTTCGCGACGCTGCAGGACATGTCGGGACGCATCCAGCTTTACGTGACGCTCGACGGCGTGGGCGAAGGCGCGCTCGACGCGTTCAAGCGCTGGGACCTGGGCGACATCGTCGGCGCGACGGGAACGCTGTTCAAGACGAAGACCGGCGAGCTTTCGGTCAAGTGCGACAGCGTCCGGCTGCTTTCGAAGGCGCTGCGTCCGCTCCCCGAGAAGTTCCACGGCATGACCGACCAGGAGCAGCGCTACCGCCAGCGGCACGTCGACCTGATCACGAACGCGCAGGCGCGCGACGTGTTCGTCAAGCGCTCGCGGATCGTGCAGTCCGTCCGCGAGTTCTTCGTCGCGCGCGGTTTCCTCGAGGTCGAGACGCCGATGATGCATCCGATCCCGGGCGGCGCCGCCGCGCGTCCGTTCGCGACGCATCACAACGCGCTCGACATGCCGCTGTACCTGCGCATCGCGCCCGAGCTTTATCTGAAGCGGCTCGTCGTCGGGGGCCTGGAGCGCGTGTTCGAGATCAACCGCAGCTTCCGCAACGAGGGAATTTCGACCCGGCACAATCCCGAGTTCACGATGCTCGAGTTCTACGAGGCCTACGCCGACTATCGCGACCTCATGGACCTGACGGAGGTACTGCTCCGCGACGTCGCGCAGAAGGTGTGTGGAACCACGACGATCGTCTACCAGGGCGACACGATCGACCTCGCGCCGCCGTTCGCGCGGATGACGATGGCCGAGGCGATCCGGCGCTACAACGCCGACTACGAAAGCGTCGACCTGGCCGACGTCGCGACGGTTCGTCGCGCGCTCGAGCCGTTCGACGTCGAAGTGTTCGCAAGCGACGCCATCGGCCTGCTGCAGCTCAAGCTGTTCGAGGCGACGACCGAGCAGAAGCTCGTGCAGCCGACCTTCATCGTCGCGCATCCGACCGACGTGTCGCCGCTCGCCCGGGCGAACGACGCGGATCCCACGATCACCGACCGCTTCGAGCTCTTCATCGCCCGGCGCGAAATTGCGAACGGCTTCTCGGAGTTGAACGATCCCGAGGACCAGGCGGCGCGCTTCATGGTCCAGGCGAAGGCGAAGGAGGCCGGCGACGAGGAGGCAATGTATTACGACGCCGACTACGTGCGCGCGCTCGAATACGGTCTGCCGCCGACGGCGGGCGAAGGCGTCGGCATCGACCGGCTGGTGATGCTGCTGACCGATGCGCCGTCGATTCGCGACGTCATCCTGTTTCCGCAGCTCAAACCGGAGTCGTAGTGTCGGGAGCTCCGCGATGAGAGAGTTCTCGTCGTTCGCCGAGTTCTATCCGTTTTATCTGTCCGAGCATCGCCATCCGATGTGCCGGCGTCTGCATTTCGTCGGCTCGTCGCTGGCGATCGGATGCGTCGTCGCCGCGATCCTCGACGCGAATGCCTGGTGGATGGTCGCGGCGCTCGTCGTAGGCTACGGCTTCGCGTGGACCGGTCACGCGTTCTTCGAGCGCAATCGGCCTGCGACATTCAAGCACCCCGTCTACAGCTTCATCGGCGACTGGACGATGTACAGGGACATCCTCATCGGCAGGATACGCTGGTAGCCGGAAACGGCTTGCAAAAATACCCCGGTGGGGTATGATAGCCCCATGGACGCATCGCTGGCCCGTCCGCCGGTCGCCGCTCGCGACCCCGCGCAGCCGAAGGAACGCGTCGAGCTCGCGCTCGAAGGGATGACCTGCGCCGCCTGCGCCACGCGGATCGAGAAAGTGTTGAACCGCGTCGCGGGCGCCGAGGCAGCGGTCAACTTCGCCACGGAATCCGCGCGGGTCAGCTTCGATCCGCTGCAGTCCAGCGCGGCGCAACTCGTCGCCGCCGTCGAGCGTGCCGGCTATCACGCGCGCGTGCGCCGTGACGTGTCGGCGGAAAAGAACATCAGCGAAGCGCATCA
>DATIEN010000083.1:0-16176 GCA_035455705.1 Casimicrobiaceae bacterium
TGGTAGCGTTCGCGACGATTCTCGTCGGTCACCACGTCGTCGCGCAGCGGCATCGACACGTCCTGCGCGTGCGCCATCGGCTCGACTCCGGTCGTGTCGATCGATTGCAGCGCGTCGATCAGGGCGAAGATCGCGTCGAGCTTGACGCGCACGTCGCGCGCCTCGTCGTCGGCAACGTCGATGCGGGCAAGGCGCGCAAGGCGCGCCACGTCGTCGGGCGAAAAGCTCACTGGACTACCTCCGCGCGTCGCGCCTGGCGGCCGATCCGCCGGTCCTGGCGGCCCTTGGAACCAATGGGCGCAGGAAACCCGCGCCGAAGAGCGGCAACCGTCGTCGTCGGAAGGGTTCGGGCACTCGTTTCGGCAGGTCGCGCCACTTTTCGAAACGGGCTCGAGAAGTCGCCCGCTCGATTTGCGAAAACGACGCCGAATGCGTGCATGGATGCGCGACGGCTTAGGTTATCATATCGCGCATTTTTGAGCCGTGTCGCTCCCCGGCACGCGAAGCGCGATCGCAGCCTCCAAACCTTCATGTTCGATTCCTTCAAGGGCTATTTCTCGAGCGATCTCGCGATCGATCTCGGCACCGCCAACACGCTGATCTACGTACGCGGCAAGGGAATCGTGCTCGACGAGCCGTCCGTCGTCGCGATCCGCCAGGAAGGTGGGCCGAACGGCAAGAAGGTGATCCAGGAGGTGGGTCTCGCGGCCAAGCAGATGCTCGGGCGCACGCCGGGCAACATCACGGCGATACGGCCGATGAAGGACGGCGTGATCGCCGACTTCACCGTGACCGAGCAGATGCTGAAGCAGTTCATCAAGAAGGTGCTCGACTCGCGGCTTTTCTCGCCCAGTCCCCGCATCATCATCTGCGTGCCCTGCGGGTCCACCCAGGTCGAGCGCCGCGCGATTCGCGAGTCGGCGCTCGGCGCGGGCGCGTCCAAGGTGTTCCTGATCGAGGAGCCGATGGCGGCGGCGATCGGCGCCGATTTGCCGGTCGGCGATGCGACGGGCTCGATGGTCGTCGACATCGGCGGCGGCACGACCGAGGTCGGGGTGATCTCGCTCGGCGGCATGGTGTACGCCGGATCGGTTCGCGTCGGCGGCGACAAGTTCGACGAGGCGGTCGTCAACTACATCCGCCGCAACTACGGGATGCTGATCGGCGAGACGACGGCGGAAATCATCAAGAAGACGATCGGCTCGGCGTTTCCCGGCTCGGAAGTCAAGGAAATGGAGGTGAAGGGGCGCAACCTCGCCGAGGGCATTCCGCGCAGCTTCACCGTGTCGTCGAACGAGATCCTCGAGGCGCTCACCGATCCGCTGAACAGCATCGTGTCGTCGGTCAAGAGCGCGCTCGAGCGCACGCCGCCCGAGCTCGGCGCGGATATTGCGGAACGCGGGATGGTCCTGACCGGCGGCGGCGCACTGCTGCGTGACGTCGACCGCCTGCTGATGGAAGAAACGGGCCTGCCCGTCGTCGTCGCCGAGGATCCGCTGACCTGCGTGGTGCGCGGCTGCGGCAAGGCGCTCGAGAACATGGAAAAGCTGTCGACGATCTTCACGAGCGACTGAGGAACCCCGGCCGGGTGACGCCAAGCGTCTTGGGCATGGCGCAAAGCGTCGGCCGAGCGAAGTTGATGCCGAAGCAGAGCGGATCCGGAACGGCTTTCGCCGCGAGCGCTCCGGCGCGTCGATCCGACGCAAGACCTCGTCGGACGCCGCGTTGCGCACGAGCGGACACCGCTTTCCGCGCATTCGCCCCGCCGGTCCATGTCCTCGACGGGTTTCGCGAACCCAGCGCATGATAGCGGGCGGAAGCCTTTCCTGAGTCCACGTTGCCGATGCGCCCCATCCCCGTCGACACGCCGCCGTTCTTCAATCGCGGTCCGAGCCCGCTCACGCGGCTCGCGTTCTTCGGGATCCTGTCGCTCGCGCTCCTCTTCGCCGACACGCGCTACCGCTATCTCGAAAACGTGCGCCAGGCCGTCGCGATGGTTCTCTACCCGGTCGAGCGCACGCTCGCGCTTCCCGGCGCGGCTTTTGCCTACGTGGCCGACTACTTCGGCTCGAAGCGCAGCCTGGCAGACGAGAATGCGATGCTCCGGCAGGAACTGGTGGCGCGAGCGCCGGCAACGCAGGGTTACGCGCGAGTGCAGGAGGAGAATGCGCGGCTCCGCGCGCTGCTCGACGTCCGCGCGCAATACACCGCCACGGCCGTCGCGGCGCAGGTGCTCTACACGAGCCGCGACCCGTTCACCCAGAAGGTCTTCGTCGACAAGGGCGCGAGCGCCGGCATCCAGGCGGGCGCGGGCGTGATCGACGCGAACGGCGTCGTGGGTCAGGTGACGCGCGTGTTCCCGTACATGTCGGAAGTGACGCTCATCACCGATCGCGACCAGGCGGTGCCCGTGCAGGTCGAACGCAGCGGCGCACGCAGCGTGCTGTTCGGCAACGGCACCGGACGCTCGCCCGAGTTGCGCTTCACCTCCCCGACGGCCGACCTGCGCGTCGGCGACCGGCTCGTCACGTCGGGCCTCGACCGCACCTATCCCCCCGGGCTCGCCGTCGCCGAGATCATCGACGTGATCCGCGACACCGGCCAGATGTTCGCGCGGATCGTCTGCAAGCCCCTGGCCGGCATCGACCACAGCGAGTTCCTGCTCGTGCTGTCGCAGTCGTCGGCGATGCCGCCGCGGCCGGAAGAGGCGAACGACGCCGATCCGGCGAAGAAGAACGTTCGCGCCCGCGGCAGGCGCGGCTAGCGCGAACGGTCGCCGGCATGCGCGTGCTCCCCCACATGGGCTCGTTCGCGCCGGCGGCGCCCGAGGAGATCCTGCGGCCCGCGAAGCCGTGGTTCGTGCTGCTGTCGCTCGTCGCCGGGTTGCTGCTGAACCTCGTGCCGGTCGGTCAGCCCGTCCTCACGTACCGTCCCGATTTCCTGGCGCTCGTGCTTTTGTACTGGTGCATCCACGAGCCGCGCTTCGTCGGCGTCGGCATGGCGTGGATGGTCGGGCTCCTGATGGACGTCGGCGACGCGACGCTCTTCGGCCAGCACGCGCTCGCGTACGCCATGCTTGCCTACGGTGCCGAGTTCTTCCGGCGACGCGTGCTGCGCTTCCCGTTGTGGCAGCAGGCGGTGCAGGTTGCCGTGCTGCTGCTGCTGTGCGCGCTGCTCGTGCTCCTCGTGCGCTTCGTCGGTGGTGCGGCGCTGCCGAAGTGGACCTATCTCGTGCCCCCGCTCGTCGGTGCGCTGCTGTGGCCGCTCTCCTCGGTGCTGCTGCAGACGCCGCAGCGGCCGTCGCGGTCGCGCTGAGAACGGCGGATCGTGGCCGGGCGACTGCTTTTTACGCGGCGACGCGACAGCAGCGGCTTCGGCCCGTCCGAGCTGCGCAATCCGGAGATCGCCCTCCATCACTTCCGCCGGCGCCTCTCGCTCGTCGCCGCGCTCGTGTTCGTCGCGTTCTGCGGCCTCTTCACGCGCTTCTTCTACCTGCAGGTGGTCCAGCACGCGCATTTCGAAACGCTCGCCGAGACGAACCGCATCGCGATCGTGCCGATCGTGCCCAACCGCGGCGTCGTCACCGACCGCAACGGCATCGTCCTGGCGCAAAGCTATTCGGCGTACACGCTCGAGATCACGCCCTCGCGCGTCGCGAACCTCGACGCGACGATCGACAAGCTGTCGGAGGTCGTCGACGTCGAGCCGCGCGACCGCAAGCGCTTCAAGAAGCTGCTCGAGGAATCGAAGAACTTCGAGAGCCTGCCGATCCGCACCAAGCTGACCGACGAGGAAGTCGCGCGCTTCGCCGTCAACCGCTATCGCTTTCCCGGCGTCGACATCAAGGCACGGCTGTTCCGCCAGTATCCGTTCGGCGAGGTCGCGTCGCACGTGATCGGCTACATCGGCCGCATCAACGACAAGGACAACGAGCGGATCGCGTCGTGGGACGAGACGGCGAACTACAAGGGCTCGGACTACATCGGCAAGGTGGGCATCGAGCTCTCCTATGAGCGCGAGCTGCACGGGACGACCGGCGTCGAGGACGTCGAGGTCGACGCCGGCGGCCGGGCGGTGCGAACGCTGAAGCGCACGCCGCCGATCGCGGGCAACAATGTCGAGCTGTCGCTCGACATCCGCCTGCAGCAGGTGGCCGAGGCCGCGTTCGGCGATCGCCGTGGCGCGCTGGTCGCCATCGACCCGACGTCCGGCGAAGTGCTGGCGTTCGTCTCGAAGCCGGGCTTCGATCCGAACCTCTTCGTCGACGGCATCGATCCCGCGAACTGGCAGGAGCTGAACGATTCGCCGGACAAGCCGCTCTTGAACCGGCCGCTGCGCGGCGCCTATCCGCCGGGCTCCACGATCAAGCCCTATCTCGCGCTCGCGGCGCTCACGTCGGGCAAACGGACGCCGAACCAGACGATCTACGACCCGGGGTTTTTCCAGATTCCGGGCCAGGCGCACCGGTTCCGCGACGACAAGCCCGGCGGCCACGGCACCGTCGACATGTACAAGTCGATCGTGCAGTCGTGCGACACGTACTACTACATGCTCGCGAACGACACCGACATCGACGACAACGCGCGCTTCCTGTCCAAGCTCGGGTTCGGGCAGAAAACCGGCATCGACATCGAAGGCGAGCTGACCGGCGTGCTTCCGTCACGCGAATGGAAGCGACAGCGCTTCGCGGGCAAGAACTACCGCGACGAGCATCGCAAGTGGTACCTCGGCGACTCCATCTCGGCCGGGATCGGGCAGGGCTACAACGCGTTCACGCCGATGCAGCTCGCGCACGCGATTGCGATGATCGCCAACGACGGCGTCGGCTACACGCCGCACCTCGTGAAGTCGATCACGAACGTGAAGACCGGAGCCGTGCGCGACATTGGCCGCGAGCCGTCGGCGCGCCTCGCCGTGCGGCCGTCCGACCTCGCGTTCGTCCAGCGCGCGCTGGTCGGCGTGGCGAAGGAAGGCACGAGCGCGGCCGCGTTCAAGGATGTGAAGTACGTGAGCGCCGGCAAGACGGGGACCGCGCAGGTGTTCTCGCTCAAGGGCGAGAAGTACTCCGAGCACCACATCGACGAGCGGATGCGCGATCACGCATGGTACGAGGCGTACGCGCCGGCCGACCATCCGAAGATTGCCGTCGCCGTGCTCGTCGAGAACGGCGGCTTCGGCGCGGCAGCCGCGGCGCCGATCGCGCGCAAGGTGTTCGATTACTGGCTGCTCGGCGAATCCGAGCCCGGCGCTGCCAAGGACATGCCGGGCGCGGCCGACGAGGATGGCGATTAGCACGCCGCTCGCGGGCGAAACGAGCCGATCGATGTTCGAGGTCATCGCAAGGATCTGGGACGTCCTGACGCGGCGCATCGACTCGATGCTGTTCGCGGCCGCGCTCTCCATCGTCGGCGTGGGTCTGGTGACGCTCTTTTCCGCGTCGGACCAGAGCGTCGCGCGCGAGACGAGCCAGGTGATGAGCCTGTCGTTTGCGATCGTGCTGATGTGGACGTTCGCGAACATCGCGCCGCAGACCCTCGCGCGGGCGGCCGTTCCGCTCTACGTCGTCGCCGTCGCGATGCTGATCGGCGTCGCGATGTTCGGCGTCGTCGTCAACGGCTCGCGCCGCTGGTTGAACCTCGGTGTCGCGCGCTTCCAGCCGTCCGAGCTCATGAAGATCGCGCTGCCGCTGATGCTCGCCTGGTACTTCCAGAAGTTCGAGGGGCGTATCGGCTGGCGCGACTTCGCGTTCGCCGCGCTCCTGATCGTCGTTCCCGTTTACCTGATCAAGCGCCAGCCCGACCTCGGCACGGCGCTCCTGATCGCCGCGTCGGGCTTCTACGTGCTGTTTCTCGCGGGGCTTTCGTGGAAGGTGATCGTCGGCTTGCTCGCGCTCGGCGCCGCGGTCGGACCGACCGTGTGGTCGCACATGCACGACTACCAGCGGGAGCGGATCCTGACGTTTCTCGACCCGTCGCGCGACCCGCTCGGTACCGGCTACCACTCGACGCAGGCGTCGATCGCGCTCGGCTCGGGCGGCATCGCCGGCAAGGGCTGGCTGAACGGCACGCAGACGCACCTGGATTTCCTGCCGGAGCGCCACACCGACTTCATCTTCGCGGTGTTCGGCGAGGAGTTCGGCCTGATCGGCAACGCCGTCCTGCTGATCCTCTACCTGCTCTTGATCGCGCGCGCGATGATGATCACGGCGAACGCGTCGACGCTCTTCGCGCGGCTCCTCTCGGGCGCCATCACGCTGATGTTCTTCACCTACGCGTTCGTCAACATGGCGATGGTGAGCGGCCTCCTGCCGGTGGTCGGCGTGCCGCTGCCGCTCGTGTCGTACGGCGGCACGGCGCTGATCTCGCTCTTCATCGGGCTCGGGATCCTGATGAGCGTGCAGGCTCACCGGAAGCTCGTGGCGACGTAGCGCGGCTTACTCGGGTCCGGGTTAGCGCACGCCGGCGCCGAGCGCTCCGTTCAGCGCGTCTCGATCGCGATGGCGGTCTTCACCGAGTTGGCGATGTAGCACGCGTGGTGCGCCTCTTCGTGGATCGCCGCGATGTCGCGGCTCGACGGCTTGCGCTCGCCGCTCCACGAAATCGCCGGCCGCAGGTTGACGCGTGTCACCGACATGCGACCCTCCGCGTCGCGCTCGAGGAAGCCCTCGGCGTCGTCGACATAGTCGTCGACGGTGAAGCCGCGCTTCGCGGCGATCGACAGAAACCACAGCATGTGGCAGCTCGAGATCGACGCGACGAACGCCTCCTCGGGGTCGACGGCGTCGGTCCGCGAATACGGCAGCGGCACCGAATGCGGCGACGATGACCCCGGCACCTCGACACCGCCGTCGAATCGCCAGGCGTGGGCGCGGCTGTAGCGGTTGTCGGTGAAGCGCGCGCCGTCGCGCACCCACGAGACCGTCGCCGTGTGGCGGGACGTCAGCCGGGATTTCGCGCCGTGATCGTCCACGAGCTCGACTGCATCCAGACGCGACCGTCGTCGCGGACGTGACGTTGCAGCGCATCGCGCAGCGCCGCCTCGATCTCGGCGCGGCGTCCGTCGGCGAGCGCGCCCGCCTCGCGGACGATCTCGCCGGCGGGACCCAACGTCATCTGCACGTCGAGCGCCTCGTCGACGTTGCGGCCCACCATCACCGGCCCATCGAGGCGCTCGAAGGTGACGTTGGTGAAGCCGGCCGCGGCGAGTTGCGCGCGGACGACGTCGGGATTCGCCATCGAGAACGGCCCCGGTCCGCAGGTTTGCGCGTTTTCTCCCGGCGGCGGGAGGTAGCGCAGCACGACGGACTTCGGAATCGCGAGCCACGGGTTGTCCTCGAGCACGCGCCACGTGATGAACATGAGCGTCGCGCCGGGCACCATCGCGCTCCGAACGTTGCGCATCGCCGCGACGGGACTGGCAAAGAACATCATGCCGAAGCGCGAGAACGCGAAGTCGAACTCGCGCTCGAAGCGGTGCGTCTGCACGTCGGCGGCGACGAAGCGCACGTGGGCGATCCCTTCGGCGGCGGCGTCGCGCCGGCCCTTCTCGAGAAACGCGTCGCAACAGTCGAGGCCGAGCACCTTGCCCGTCGGACCGACCTTGCGCGCAAGCTCGATCGCGGTATCGCCCCAGCCGCAACCGACGTCGAGCGCGCGCGTGCCCTTCGGCAGCGCAAGCCGGTCGAGCGGCACGCGGCTGTGATACGAAAGACCGTCGATCATGATGTCCCGGAACCGCTCGAACTTCGGGACCATCAAGTCGTTCCAGAACGCCGTGAACGCGTCGTTCGATTCGATCACCGTCGCCATCGATTCCTCCCGTGCTGCTCGAGGGTCGCCGCCCGCCGCTCCTGCCGGGGGCGATGGGGCGAGCGGCTTCGCTAGAGGATGCGATTGAACCACATCAACGACAGCCCGGCGCCGAGCACGACGAACACCATCGCACCGGCGACGAACAGCGCCGTGATCTCGGTCTGCTGCTTCGAGAGCTCCATCTTCGAGCTCATCGACTTGTAGATGGTCTTGAGGTCGTTCGCGTTGCCGGCGTAGAAGTACTCGCCGCGCGTGACGTTCGCGATCTGCTTCAGCGAATCCTCGTCGAGCCGCACGCGCATCGACCAGCCCTCCCAGCCGATCACCTCCCCCTGCACGGTCCCGATGCCGACCGTGTAGACACGCACGCCGCGCTCGGCGGCCATCTTCGCCGACTCCACGGGGTCGGGCCCGGTCGTCGTCTGTCCGTCGGTGAGCAGGATGATCACCGCCGACTTGTACGAGCCGGGCGGCACGGGTGCGGGCGCTTCCTTCGCGGGCTTCTTCGCCTCGTCGATCGCAACGCCGTGCACGCTGTCCTTCTGCGTCCGCGGATTCGACGCGCGCAGGTCGAACTCGACGTCGGGGAAGATCGCCTTCAACGCCACGAGCAGCCCGCTGCCGACCGCCGTCGCCCGCTGCAGCTCGAAGCGATCGATCGCGGCGAACAGGTCGTCGCGATTGTCGGTCGGCGGCTGCACGACGGCCGCCGTGCCCGCGAACGACACGATGCCGATCTTCACGTTGCTGGGCTGGTCGTTGATGAACGCGCGCGCCGCTTCCTGCGCCGCGGCGAGGCGCGTCGGCTTGACGTCGACCGCGCGCATGCTGCCCGAGACGTCCATCGCGAGGATGACCGTCTCGTGCTGCGTCGGCAGGCGGACGGTGGCCGTGGGGCGCGCCATCGCGACGATCATCAGCGCGAGCCCGATCAGCAACAGGAACGGCGGAACGTGGCGGCGCGCCCGCTGGCCCAGCCCTAGCGCGTCGCGGACCATCGACAGGCTGGCGTAGCGGACGGCCAGCCGCTTCTTGCGCCGCATCGCGAGCACGTACAGCCCGACGAGCGCCGGGATGAGCGCGAGCAGCCAGAGGAACTCAGGCCAGAGGAACGACATGGTGCGGGTCGGTGCGCGGCATGACGGCGCCCGCCGCGAGCCGGCTGCGCCGCTTGCGCAGGTCGGCGAAGCGCAGGATGGCGTCGGCCAGGTCGTCGCTCGTCGAAAGCTCGAGGACGTCGACGCCCGCATCGCGGAATCCGGCGCGCAGCCGCGCTTCGCGCTCCTCGGCCGCCTTGACGAAGCGGCGCCGGAAGCCGCGGTCGTGCGTGTCGACGAGGATCTGCTCGCCGGTCTCGGCGTCCTGCATCGTGAGCAGTCCCAGGTCGGGAAGCTCGTGCTCGAGCGGGTCGAAGAGCCGCACCGCGATCACCTCGTGGCGCTCGTTCAGTTGCGCGAGAGCTGGCGGCCACTTCGTCGCGCTGATGAAATCGGAAACGACGAACACCAGCGATCGGCGGGGCATCGCCGGAAATGCGGCGCGCAGGAACTCCTCGAGGTTCGTCGCGGTCGCGCGCGAGGGCGCGGGCCGATGCATCATCCGATGCAGGATGTGCAGCACGTGCCGCCGCCCGCTGCGGGCGGGGACCACGGTGTCCATCGTTTCGCCATAGAGCGCCGCGCCGACACGGTTGCCGTGGCGCGTGAGGATCCGCGCGAGGACGGTGACGAAATCGGTCGAGACGCTGCGCTTGCGCACGTCGCCCGAGCCGAAGTCGACGGACGGGCTCACGTCGAGCAGGAACCACGCAGTGACGTCGCGATCCTCGTTGTACTCGCGCACGTACGGCGTGTTGAGCCGCGCCGTCACGTTCCAGTCGATGTGGCGGACGTCGTCGTGATACTGGTATTCGCGGAGGTCGGCGAGGTCGAGGCCGAAGCCGCGGAACAGCGTCTTGTAGTCGCCATGCAGCAGCCCGTCGAGGCGGCGCAGCACCGTCCACTCCAGGCGGCGCAGCGCGCGCTCCGCGCTTCGCGCCGAGTCGAGCGACACCACGTTGCTTGCCGGAACCACCGCTTTACTCATTCGCGCAGGGCCGCCGCAAGCCGCGAATTGCACCCTCTGCGGGGAAAGCGCAGCGGCGAAGCAGCAAGCGTGGGGGAACGTTCAACCGAACTTGACATGCGACTCGAGCGGCTTCTCGGGCGGCAGCACGCGCTGCATGACCCTGCGCACGAGGTCGTCGGGCGTCATGCCGTCGGCAAGCGCCTCGTACGACAGCACGAGCCGGTGGCGCAGGACGTCGGGCGCCAGGTCGGACACGTCGTCGGGAAGCACGTAGTCGCGGCCGCGCAGGTAGGCAAGCGCCCGGGCGCCTTCGATCAGGTTGATCGACGCACGCGGGCTCGCGCCGAACGTCACGTACTTGCCGAGATCCGAAATGCCGTAGCGTTCGGGGAAGCGCGTCGCGTTCGCGAGCCGCACCGCGTACTGCATCAGCGACGGATCGACGTAGCCGCTGCGGCATTGCCGTTGCAGCGCGGCGAGCTGGTCGGTCGTCGCCACCGTTGCGACGTCGGCGGGGACGCCCGTCACGCGCTCGACGATGACGAACTCCTCCTCCTCGCTCGGGTAGCCGACCAGCACCTTCATCATGAAGCGATCGACCTGCGCCTCGGGCAGCGGATAGGTGCCCTCGGTCTCGATCGGGTTCTGCGTCGCCATCACGAGGAACGGCGTCGGCACCATGTGCGTCTGCCCCGCGATCGTCACCTGGTATTCCTGCATCACCTCGAGCAGCGCGCTCTGCACCTTCGCCGGCGCGCGGTTGATCTCGTCGGCGAGCAGCAGGTTCGTGAACACCGGTCCGAGCGACGTCGTGAAGTCGCCGGTCTTCTGGTTGTAGATCCGCGTGCCGACCAGGTCGGCGGGCACGAGGTCGGGCGTGAACTGGATGCGCTTGAACGAGCCGCGGATCACCTTCGCGAGGGTCTTGACCGTGAGCGTCTTGGCGAGTCCCGGCACGCCTTCGACGAGCAGATGGCCCTGCGCGAGCATCGCGACCAGCACACGCTCGAGAAAGTGGTCCTGACCGACGACGACCTTCTTGACCTCGTAGAGAATGCGCTGCATCAGCGACGCGACATCGCTGCCGCCGTTGTCCCGGTTTTCCATGGAGCTCCCTGCTCGAAGAGGATTAGAAGGGCGAAAGGCCGACTGCCGCGGCCGCGTTCTCGATCGGCACGGCGAAGCCGATGCCGATGAAGACGCGTTGATTGTTCGGGTTGAGGATGCCGGTCACGATGCCGACGACGGCGCCGTCCATCGTCACGAGCGGCCCGCCGGAGTTGCCGGGATTCGCGGCCGCGTCGAACTGTATCAGGTTGGTGAGCAAGCGCTTACCTTCCGGCGAACGGTACTCGCGCCGCAATCCCGACACGACGCCGCCGGTCACCGACGGACCGATCCCGAACGGGAAGCCGACGGCGATCACCTCGTCGCCGAGCGCGAGGTCCTTGGTCGAGCGCAGCGTCGCGGCCTGCAGGTCGTCGGGCAGCGTCTTCGCCTGCAGCACGGCGAGGTCGTTCTCGGGTTGCGTCGCAATCACCGCCGCCTCGGACTCGGTGCCGTCGGCGAACGTGACCTTGACCTTCTTCGCGTCGGCGATGACGTGCAGATTGGTGAGGATGACGCCCTTGTCGACGATCACGACGCCGGTGCCGACGCCGGCCTCCTTGATCTCGCTGTCGGGACCGTCTTCGCTCTCGTACTCGCGCACGCGCACGACCGAGCCGCGGATCGCGTCGTAGGCCTTCGCGTACTTCGACGGGGTCTGCTTGGTGTCGAGCGTATGCAGCACGGCGTTGTCGATGTCCTCCTGCGAGAGCGCGTGCGGCGGTTGCTGCAGCGCGCCGTAGCCGTAGACCACGCCGAGTGCGATCAGCACGCCGAGCATCAGCGACAGGAATGCGTTGTGGCGACCGACGAAGAGGCGCAGGCGCGCGCGGCGCGTCAGCGGCGCGACCGGCGCAGCGGGCGTTTGCGCCGGCTGCCCGGGCTGCGGATCGGATTGCGGCGATCGTGTACCCGCCTGCAGCGGCGCATTCGCCGGGCGGGGGCGCTGCGAACTGCTGTAAAGCGATGTACGCCGCATGGAGTGGACCGGAACTTCTGCTGATGACAGCTTATCGCGGCGAGGATTCCATTGCGCAGAGCGGTTGCCGCCGCCGGCGGATGCGACGCCCTGCGAAGTGACCGTGGCAAAGCAGGACCGACGCGAGCGCGAACGCAATCGCGAGCGGCGCCACCAGGAACGACGCGAGCGCGTTCCACGTTCCGGTCGGGTCAAGGTGGTGCAGGCATGCGTACACCGACGTCGACGCGATCGTCGCGGCTGCGAGCGAAGCCCGCGACGCGTCGCGGAACAGCCGCTCCGCGATGGCGCCGACGGCGACCGGCAGCACGATCAGAACCGCGAAGGGCTCCATGACAGGCGCGTTCGGGTACGTTGCGCCTCCATGGTACTCCGCCGCCCGCGGCTGTCTACCGGGGCCGAACGTGGCACTCCGCCGTCTTTCAGGCCTCGAGCTTCTTGTCGAGCGTGATCGAGGCGTTGAGGACCTTCGAGACGGGGCAGCCCGCCTTGGCGTTCTCGGCCGCAGTCTCGAATGCCTGCTGGCTCGCGCCGGGGATGCGGGCGGTGAGGTCGAGGTGCACGGCGGTGATCGCGAAGCCGCCGCCCGCCTTTTCCAGCGTGACGGTAGCCTTCGTCGCGATGCTCTGCGCGACGAGCCCCGCCTCGGCGAGTTGCGCCGACAGCGCCATCGAGAAGCAGCCGGCGTGCGCCGCGGCGATCAGCTCCTCCGGATTGGTCCCCGCGCCGTTCTCGAAGCGGGTGCTGAACGAGTATTGGGTGTTGGAAAGCACGCCGCTGTCGGTCGAGATGGTGCCGCGGCCCGACTTGAGGTCGCCGTTCCACATGGCGGATGCGCTGCGTTTCATGATGCCCCCGATCGATTTTTGGCTGCAGGAATAGCATTATGCCGCTCGGTGTTGGCAGGGGCTCGTCCGGGTCGTGAGACCCGCTTCAAACCAGGGGAGGTGTGCGGTGAATCGATCGAACATTGGCATCGTGGTGGCAAGCGCGTGCTTGATGGCGGCCTGCGGCGACATGGGCGCGCGCCCGTCGGCGATGGGAGGCGGATCGTCGGCGAAGTCGGACATCGGTTTCTTCATCACGAGCCGGGGATCGGGACAGGGTGCGGACTTCGGCGGACTCGCGGGCGCCGACCGGCATTGCCAGACGTTGGCGGAGGCGGCCGGCGCGGGCGGACATACATGGCACGCGTACCTGAGCACGCAGGGTCCGAATGCCGTGAACGCGCGCGATCGCATCGGCAGGGGACCGTGGCGCAACGCGAAGGGCGTGGTGATTGCGAACAGCGTAGACGAGCTGCATGGCAACAACAACATCACGAAAGAGACGGCGCTCACCGAGAAGGGTGAGGTCGTGAACGGCTTCGGCGACACGCCGAACCGCCACGACATCCTCACCGGCTCGCGCCCCGACGGCACGTCGTTTTCCGGCGCGGAGGACATGACCTGCGGCAACTACACGAAGAGCGGTGAGGGAACGGTGATGCTCGGCCACGCGGATCGAAAGGGCACCAATCCCGATCCCGTCGCGAACGCGTCGTGGAACTCGTCGCACAAGTCCGCGGGCTGCAGCGACGCGCTGCTCGCGAAGACGGGCAGCGCCGGTTACCTCTACTGCTTCGCCGCGAACTGACCCGGCGACGTTCGGCGGCAACCGCGCGCAACCGCTTTCAGAGGGAGCCGGGTCTCGGATCCGGCGGTGCGCCCGCATCGCACTTCTTGCAGTGGAGCAGGCGGCCGAGCGCCGCCTGCCGTCCCTCCCGCGTCGTCACCCAGCGGCGCTCGATCCACGGGGGCACGTGGCGAACGTGCTGGAAGTGGCCGCATGCGAGCTCGGCGACCCAGTGCCCCTCGTCGTCGCGGTGAAAGCCGGTGATCGGTTGGTCGATGCTTCGCGACCCTGGGTGCGAGCGGCGCTGCGACGTGGCGGGCGCGAACGGCGCTAGAAGTCGATCAGGAACGGTGCGGCCATGACCGCGAGCCCGATCAGCACGATCCAGACGACGCCCTGCACGAAGTACGGATAGACGCAGAGAACCATCCCGGCGATGAGCGGGACGAACTTCGCCTGCCGCTTGCCATAGATGAAGTAGCCCATGCCGATCGCGCCGGTGAAGATGCCGATCGCGAGACTCGTCGCGTTCATCGCTGATCGCTACGTCGGGTGCACGGGCGATGCCGCGAGCTTGCCGACGACGGTCGTCCACAACCGCACTTTCCAGCGCAGGACGAGCCCATTGCGCACGTACGGATCGGCGCTGGCAAAGCGCTCGGCCGCGGCCGGCGAGTCGCCCTCGAACAGCAGCACCGCGCGGTCGACCGGGTCGTTCAACGCGCCGCCGGCGACGAGGCCTTCGGCCTCCCAGGCGAGCTTCAGGTGTTCGCTGCGGAAGGCGCCTCGCCGCTCGAGGTAGTCGGGCGCCAGTTCGTAGATCAGGAGGTAGTGCATGAGCGTTCCTCGTGCGCGAGTCGACGGTGCGCCCGCAATGTTACGCCGAGGTGCGCGGCGAGGCCGCGGCCGCCGGCGGCCATCACCTGGTCGTGGTTCCATGCGAAGACCGGCGCGAGGAGCGGCGCGAACGCGTTCATCCAGTCTTTCGTCGTCGCGACGATCCAGTCGTAGCGCACGCGCGCTTCTTCGCCGTCGCGCGCGAGACGCCAGCGCCCGCTGCCCGACAGATCGCCCGATGCCCGCCCTTCGAGCCGATACGGCCTCTGCGACGCGGTCGTCGTGACGTCGAACGTGAGCCGGTAGAGCAGCCGGCTCGACCACGTGTAGCGCCAGGTTGCGCCGATACCTCGCGCGTCGCCGGGTGCGATGCACGTCGTCGACTCGACGTAGGGCCACCACGTCGGCCACGCGTCGGGCGCCGCCAGTGCATCGAAGATCGGCGGGAGCGGAGACGTAAGCACCCACTCGGTCGCAAGAGCATAGCGGGCGCCTGTCGACGTGGCCCCGGAGCTCATCTGCGCGAGCCCCTGGCGCGCTTCGCACCCGACGTCGCGGCCGGTCTCTTCGTGCCGTCTTCGCGGGCGGGAGAGACGGGGGCTTCCCGCGCATCGGCCACGCGCGTTTCCCACCAGGGCTCGAGGAGATCGGCGAGCGACGAAGGCAGGCGCACGCCCGATTGCCGCACGGCCCAGCGGAAGCGGCCGAACGGCGGACGCTCGAGCTCGTCGAGCACGATGAGCGGCGTTGCGAACAGAGCGTCCAGCCGAAGCTTGACGTAGCGCGTGCGAACGCCGAGCTGCGCCTTTTCGTCGAGCCAGTGCACGTCTTCCCACGGCTCGCACAGCGCGTGCCCCGATCCGAACAGGCCCTTGGGCGGCACGCCGAGCCGCACGAAGAACGCACGCGAGCCCGGCTCGATGCCGCGATTGCGTCCGCACGCCCATTCGATGTCGGCGTAGCCGCGCCGCGCGATCGCACGCCGCTCGCGTGCAAGCTCCGGCCAGTTCCAGAGCTTCGGATTCCATGCGTAGACGTGACTCGCCAAGGGAACTTCCGTTTCGTCGTGTCGCAATTGTGCGGCGACGATGGTAGATTGCCCGCGGTGCCGTCACCCGCTGCCGCATGAAGTCGCCGCTCGCGCTCGCCGCCGTCGCCGCGGTGCTCGTGGTCGGCTGCACCAGCGTTCCGCGCAGCGGCGCGCCGCAGGGAACGGCGCCGCAGCACGCGCCTTCGGCGAGCGGCAAATATTATCTGGACGACGGGCCGGGTGCGAATGCGCCCGATCTCGACGCGGTTCCCGACGCGGTGCCGCGGCTCGAGCCGCTCGCGCGCGCGGCGAATCGTCCCTACGAGGTGTTCGGCCGCGAATACGTGCCGGCGACGATGGTGAAGCCTTATCGCGAGCGTGGCATCGCGTCGTGGTACGGGCGCCGCTTCCACGGCCAGAAGACGTCGATCGGCGAGCCCTACGACATGTACGCGATGACCGCGGCGCACCCGACGCTGCCGCTGCCCTCTTACGCGCGCGTGACGAACGTCGCGACGGGCAGGAGCGTGATCGTTCGCGTCAACGACCGCGGGCCGTTCCTGCACGACCGGATCATCGACCTGTCGTACGCGGCCGCGCAGCGGATCGGCATCGCGCAGGCGGGAAGCGGCGAGGTGGAAGTCGAAGCGATCCTGCCCGGCGCCTACCCGCAATACGCGCAGGCGTCGCAGGCGGGCGTCGCCGCCTCCGGCCCTGCGAGCGTGGCGGTC
>DATIEN010000084.1:0-5077 GCA_035455705.1 Casimicrobiaceae bacterium
GAGGAACGACAGGATCGCGATCGCCGCCAGTGCGTAGACCATCGACGCGTAGCCGAACAGCGGCTTGCGCGAGAACGTCGGAATGATCTCCGAGATGATGCCGAAGGCCGGCAGGATGATGATGTACACCTCGGGGTGGCCGAAGAACCAGAACACGTGCTGGAACAGCACCGGGTCGCCCCCGCCGGCCGCACTGAAGAACGACGTGCCGAAGTGACGGTCGGTCAAGAGCATCGTGACGGCGCCGGCGAGCACGGGCATGACGGCGATCAGCAGGTACGCCGTGATGAGCCACGACCAGCAGAACAGCGGCAGCTTCATCAGTGTCATGCCGGGCGCGCGCAGATTCAGGATCGTCGTGATGATGTTGATCGAGCCCATGATCGACGACGCACCCATGATGTGGATCGCGAAGATCGTGAGATCCATGCCGATGCCCATCTCGACCGTCAGCGGCGGGTAGAGGGTCCATCCGCCGGATGCGGCGCCTCCGGGCACGAACAGCGACGAGACGAGCATGATCGCGGCGGGCGGCAGCAGCCAGAAGCTCAGGTTGTTCATCCGCGCGAACGCCATGTCGGGCGCGCCCACCTGCATCGGGATCAGCCAGTTCGCGAAGCCGACGGCACCGGGCATCAGCGCCCCGAAGATCATGATCAGCCCGTGCAGCGTCGTCATCGAGTTGAAGAACTCGGGATTGACGATCTGCAAGCCCGGCTGGAAGAGCTCGCTGCGGATCGTGAGCGCCATCACGCCGCCGACCAGGAACATCGTGAACGAGAACCACAGGTACAGCGTGCCGATGTCCTTGTGATTGGTCGTCGTGATCCAGCGCATGATCCCTTTCGGGTGATGCGCATGCTCGTCGTGGGGAACGCCGCCGATTACGACATCGTGAGGGATACTCGACATTGCGAACTCCTTGCCGCTATTTGCGTTCGGCCTTTACCGCCGACGGCTGGACGACGTTCTGCTGGGCCTTGTTGCCCCACGTGTTGCGCGTGTAGGTGATCACCGACGCGACGTCGACGTCCGAGAGGTGCGCCCACGACGGCATCTTGCCGCCGGTGGGCGCCTTCTGAACGACGCCGTTCGTCTGGCCGTTCAGCACGACGTCGATCTGGTGCTGCTCGGGACCGAGCACGACCTTGTCGCCGACGAGCGCGGGCGCGCCGAGCGCCGTGTTGCCGGTTCCGTTCGCCTGGTGGCAAGCCGCGCAATTGGCCGTGAACACCTGCTCGCCGTGCGCGACCAGGTCCTTCACGTCCCAGACCTTGGTCGCATCCTGCGCCGCGGCTCCGAGCTTCTGCTTCTGCTCGGCGAGCCACTTGGCATAATCGTCCTTCGACTTCACGTCGACGACGACCGGCATGAAGCCGTGCTCCTTGCCGCAGAGTTCGGCGCACTGGCCGCGATAGATGCCGACCTTGTCGGCGCGAAACCAGGTGTCGCGCACGAATCCCGGGATCGCGTCCTGCTTGATGCCGAACGCCGGCACCCACCACGAATGGATCACGTCGTTCGCGGTGACGAGCACGCGGACCTTCGTGTCGACCGGCACGACGAGCGGATTGTCGACCTCGAGCAGGTAGTGCTCGTCCTTGGGCGCACGTCCCTCGATCTGGTCGAGCGGCGTCGCGAGCGTCGAGTAGTACCCGAAGCCGTCCTGCACGTAATCGTAGTTCCACTTCCACTGGTAGCCGGTGACCTTGATCGTCATGTCCGCGGCCGCCGTGTCGTGCATGTTGAGGATGGTCTTCGTCGCAGGCCAGGCCATGAACAGCAGGATCAGGAACGGGATCACCGTCCAGATGATCTCGACGGCCGTGTTCTCGTGGAACTGCACCGCCTGGTGCCCGACGGACTTGCGGTGCTTGAACAGCGAATAGAACATCGTGCCGAACACGCCGACGAAGATCACGACACAGATCCAGAAGATCAGGTCGTGCAGCGATTCGATCTGGCGGGCGATCGGCGTCGCCGGCGACTGGAAGTACCAGCCGGTGTCGGCGAAGGCCGATCCGGGCACGACGAGCGATGCGGCCAAAGCGGCGAGGCGTCGCCGGCGCGCAGGTTCGTTGCGTTCAAATACCATGCGTTCCCTCGTTCATGACGTGGCCGTGCCACGCCCGGCGGCTTTCAATCGCACGCGGAAAGAGCGCGCATCGGCCGATGCGCGCTTTTCAAGGACGCAAATGTTAGCACGGAAGAGCCGCGCGCCAATGGACGAAGCCCATCGACGCGAGCGACGCCGCCTCGAATGCGGCGCGTTCGCCGGGACCGACGAGCGCGAGCGGCGGCGATCCCAGGCGCTCCGCAAGCGTCTCGACGTTCTGCGCGAGGAGCGCCATCGGCGGCGGCAGCGCGTTCGCCACCCAGCCCGCGAGGACGAGTCCGCGCCGCTGCACGGCGAGCGTGGTCGCGAGCGCGTGATTGAGGCAGCCCAATCGCATGCCGACGACGAGCACTACCGGAAGATCGAGCGCCGCCGCGATGTCGAGCATGTCGTGCGTGCGATCGACGGGCACCAGCGCGCCCCCCGCCCCCTCCACGACGAGCGCATCGGCTTCTCGGCCGAGCGTGCGCGCCGCCTCGGCGATGCGCGCGATCTCGATTGGCACGCCGGCGTCGACCGCGGCGAGATGCGGCGCGACCGGGTCGGCGAACGCGTACGGATTGCGCCATTGCAGAGGCGCTTCGACGTTGCCGGCCTCGCGCAGCGCGACGACGTCCGCGTTGACGTCGGTACCCGGCTCGAAGCCCGCGGCGATCGGCTTCATCCCCACCGCGCGAAACCCCGCATGGCACAGCGACCGCAACAGTCCGCAGGCGACCCATGTCTTGCCGATGCCGGTATCGGTGCCGGTGACGAAGACGCCGGCAGACGACACCCCGGCGCCTTCCTGCGGCGCCCGCTTCGCCGTCGCGGGTCCCGGCAGCCCCCCGATGCTCATTTGCGCTGGAAACGCACGATGGCGTGCCCTGCGGATGTCGTGCGCGGCTCGCCCTTCCATGCGTGGCCGTAGACGACCTCGAACGTGACCGGGATGCGGCCGTCGCGCCGGAGCGACTCGAGGCGCGAGAGCACGCGCGCGAAACGCCCGCGTCCCATGAGG
The DNA here is from genome assembly GCA_035455705.1 of Casimicrobiaceae bacterium. Lineage (GTDB taxonomy): Bacteria > Pseudomonadota > Gammaproteobacteria > Burkholderiales > Casimicrobiaceae > VBCG01. Next base: position 3,117 of record DATIEN010000084.1, read on the forward strand.
CCGACCGGGCGGCCGCGGGTGCGGTTCGTCGCGCCGATCGACTTCAGGTCGGCGAGAAGCGCCTTCGGCGACTCATAGGTGAGCGTCACGTATTCCATGTCCATGACCGGATCGGCGAAGCCCGCCTGCACGAGCATGTCGCCGACGTCGTGCATGTCGACGAAGCGGTTCGTGTGCGTCCGCCCGTCGATGCCCGCGAACGCGCTACGCAACTCGCGCAGCGTGTCGGGGCCGAACGTCGTGAACGACAGAAGGCCGCCGACGCGGAGCACGCGGCGGAATTCGGCGAACGCGCGCGGCAGGTCGTTCACCCATTGCAGCGCCAGGTTGCTCCAGACGAGATCGCAGCTGACGCCGGCGAACGGCAGGCGGTCGATGTCGGCGCAGACGAACACGGGCTCTGCGGCGCCGCGCGAGGCGAACGGCCGCAACAGGCGCCGGAACGTGCTGCGGCTCGCGCGAACCCGGTTCCGCGCCGCGACGACCATCGGCAGCGCGATGTCGAACGCCACGACGCGCGCGTCAGGGTAGCGAACGTTCAGGTCGCCGATCGCCTCGCCGGTGCCGCAACCCGCGTCGACGATCGCCGCCGGCGCGAGCTTCACGTAATCGAGCCGCTCGGCCATCCTCGCGCCGATCTCGCGTTGCAGCGCCGCAGCGGCGTCGTACGTCGCCGCGGCACGCGCGAAACCGCGGCGGACGGCCGCGGGATCGACGTCGCGCGGATCGGGCGCGGGAAACGAGGGCTCAGGCATCGATGAACCTCAGCAAGGCGTCCTCGAAAGCGCGCGGGTGCGAGAGAAACGGCGCATGCGCGGCCCCCTCGACCGTCTTATGCGTCGCGTTCGGCAGCGCCGCGGCGAGCGCCGTGGTCGCCGCGAGCGGGACGAGCGCGTCCCGATCGCCGCCGACGACGAGCGCCGGCGCCGTGACGTTGCGCAGCTGCGAGCGCAGATCGGTTCGGCGCAGCGCGTCGAGCGCGGCGTCGAGCGCGTCTCGCGATGGCTCGCCGCGCTCGAACAGGTGGGCGCGCAGCGTAGCGAGCGTCGCGCGGCCCTCGTCGCTGCCCTGGACCTGCAGCGACAGGAATCGCAGCAGCGTCAGGCGGTAGGACGCGCGAAGCTCGTCGCCGAAGCGCACCAGCGTGTCGTCGTTCATCGCGTGCGGCCAGCCGTCGCGGGCGACGAACGACGGCGTCGTCGCGACGAGCACGAGGCGACGCACGCGCGAAGGTCGCGCGAGCGCCCACTGCAACGCGACCAGCCCGCCCAGCGACCAGCCGAGCACCGTCGCATCGGGCGCATCGACCGCCGCATCGACGGCATCGGCGACCGATGCCGGGTCGAACACCGCGACGGGCGGCGAGTGCCCGTGCCCGGGCAGGTCGACGGCGTGCACGCGATGGCGGCGCGCGAGCGCCGGCAGAAGCGGGGCGAACAAGCCCGAATGCATCGCAAAGCCGTGCAGCAGCACGAGCGGCTCGCCGCTTCCTTGCGACTCGACGTGAAGCGGCGCCGCGTTGCGATCCGCATCAGGCATCGGCCGCGACCTCGCGCAACGCGCGCGCGAGCGTTTCGACATCCGACAGCGAATGCGCGGCGGACAGCGACACGCGGAGCCGCGCGGTACCTGCGGGCACGGTCGGTGGTCGGATCGCCGGCACCAGGATGCCGCGCGCTTCCAGCGCCGCGCTCGCCCGAAGCGCCGAAGCGACGTCGCCGAGGACCAGCGGCTGGATCGGCGTCGACGACGCGAGGAGCCGCCACGGCAGCCCCTCCGCGCCGGCCCGAAACGCGGCGATCAGTGCGCCGAGGTGTGCGCGGCGCCGCTCGCCGTCGCGAATGCAGCGCAACGCCGCGGATAGCGCGGCCGCGAGCGCGGGCGGAGCCGCAGTCGTGTAGACGTACGGTCGCGCGGACTGCACGAGCGTCTCGATGACGAGCGGGTGCGCGGCCACGAAT
>DATIEN010000085.1:0-9848 GCA_035455705.1 Casimicrobiaceae bacterium
GCGCGAGGCGCCCCTCGCGGTCGCAAAGCCAGATGCCGCTGCGCAACGCCACGACGAATCCGCCTCTTTTGCGAAACGCGTAGCAGCCGATCGACTCGGGCATCGGCATCGTCACGTTGTCGCCGCGCGCCGGATCGAAGCGGTTGAGGGACGGCGCGTTGATGTCGATCCAGTAAAGCGCCTGCTCGTCGGCCGACCACAGCGGGCACTCCGCGAGGCTCGCGCGAGCATCGAGAACGCAGGTGAAGCCCGTGGAGGACGCGGTCATCGAGGGGACGAGGCAGCGGCAGCGCCGGCGACGACGGCCGAAATTCGCATCGTACAAGAAAAGGCGCTGCCGGGCGCCAGCACGCGCATGCCCGTGCGCAAGGCGCCATCCGCGCTGCGGTTGAACGCGTCGGTTTCGTGCGATACGGGCTCGACGGCAACGAAGTCCGCGCCGTGGGGTGCATAGACGACGAGAAAGCCCAGCGCGCGATCGGCATCGATGCGCGTCGATGCCTGCGCCGCGTCGGCGAGCGTGGCGACGCCGTGCCATCCGGTGAACACGTTGTCGAGCGCGGTCGCACCGAGCGCGCGCGGCGGGTCGAAGCGCCACGCGCTGGGAATCGCCTCCAGCGCTTGCGGCAATTGCGTCGGGTCGTTGCGCCACACGCCGGCGGCCGCGAAGTGCAACCGCGTGCGTGCGTGCTTCGGAAAGAACGGGTGGAAGCCGAGGCCGAACGGGAACGGCTCGCTACCCGTGTTGCGCAACGCGATCGTCGCCATCAGGAGCGCGGCGCCATCGCCGGGGTCCGTCAGCCGGAACGCCTGCGTCGCCTCGAAGTCCCAGGGCCATGCGCGCGCATCGTCGCCGCGAGCCTCGTGCGCGAGCACGAGGCGTGCGTGGTTCCCCGTGTGCTCGGCGACGGTCCACGCGCGCTGCCAGCCGACGCCATGAATCGAGTGGGGATGGCTTCCGAAGTTGCGCGCGAGCGCGTAGCGGCGGCCGGCGAATCGCAGTTCGGCGTCGCGAATGCGGTTCGAATACGGAACGAGCGGATAACAGGCAAGGCCGCGGACGTCGCGCGCCGACAGTGCCGACGAGGCGGTCGTCCGGAGCACCGCACGGCCGCCGTGCGTGAACGACGCGATCGAGCCTCCGATCGCGGGTGCGATCGCGACGCGGGCCGTCGCCGTCGTCAATTCGAGCAGCATCGCGTCGTCGTTCGGGAGAGGCATCACTTGCGCAGATTGTACGAACTGCGCGAACATGCGGCCCGCACCGGCGGCAGCGCCGCCGGCAACGTCCAAAGGAGGAGTTCGATGAAGCATGCATTACGGGGGGCCGTCGTCGCGGCCGCCGTCGTCGCGGTCGTCGGCGTGGCAACCGGTGCGGCGTTCGCCGCCGACGGCAAGGGGAGCGCATCGAAGCACGACCGCGGCCGCTACCTCGTGCAGATCGGGGGCTGCAACGACTGCCATACGCCCGGCTACGCGATGTCGGGCGGCAAGGTGCCCGAGAAGCAGTGGCTGACCGGCGACAACCTCGGCTGGTACGGGCCGTGGGGCACCACGTACCCGGTCAACCTGCGCCTCTACATGCAGGAGCTGTCGGAGAAGGAATGGGTCGACAAGGCGCGCCACCTGACGGCGCGTCCGCCGATGCCGTTCTGGGCCTTGAACGAAATGACCGACGCCGACCTGCGCGCGCTCTATCGCTTCGTGCATCGGCTCGGTCCCGCCGGCCAACCGGCGCCCGATTACGTCCCGCCCGGCCAGGAGCCGAAGCCGCCCTACGTGACGTTCCCGGCGCCGCCGAAGTAGAAGGTCAGATGCGGACGTGCAGCCGCCGGTCGATCGCAAGCAGCACGGCGTTGACGCCGGCGGCGAACACGACGAGCAGGAACGTCACCGACATGATGACGTCGATGTTGTAGAGGCTGATCGCGTTCATCAACAGATAGCCGAGGCCGTGCTGGGCGGCGAACATCTCGCCCAGCACCGTGCCGATCAGCGTCAGCGAGAAGCCGACGCGCACGCCGGTGAAGATCTCCGGCACCGCGGCGGGGAACAGGATCGAACGCACCATCGCGCGCGAGTCGAGCTTCAGCACGCGGCCGGTCTTCAGCAGAATCGGCTTGATCCCGCGCACCGCACCCAGCGTGAACAGCGCGACCGGGATGATGCCGTGGATCGCACCGAACGCGACCTTCGCCGACATGCCGAGGCCGAAAGCGAGCAGGAGAATCGGGTACAGCGTGATCTTCGGAATCGAGTAGAGCGCGACCAGCATCGGCTCGGTCGCCTCGGCGGCCATGCGATGCAGCCCGAGCGCGAAGCCGATCGCGAGGCCGAGCCCGATCGCGATCACGAGCGCGATCGCGAATGCGTAGAGGGTGTTCGCCGCGTGATCGCGGAACAGGCCGGTCTGCACGAGCTTCGCCGTGAAGCGCAGCGTCTGCCATGGCGAGCGCAGCGCGACGTCGCCGACGATCCAGTACGAAGTCTGCCACAGCAGGAGCAGCGCGGCGACGAGCACGCCGGCATTGCGCCAGCGGTGCATGTCGCCACTCACGGGATGCCTCGCCGCTCGAGCAGCCGCTTCTCCCAGCGCGTGAGCGCGCCGTTCATCACGATCGACAGGAGCAGGATCAGCAGGATCAGCGGGTACATCGTCGCGTTGTCGAAGTTCGTGTACGCGTAGCCGATCTCGTAGCCCATGCCGTTCTTCGCCATGATGAACTCCGACCCGATGACGCCGATGAACGCGTAGGCGAGCGCAAGCTTCGCCGCGCCCAGCAGGTACGGCGCGCAGAAGGGCAGCGTGACGCGCAGCGCGGTCGCGACCGGCGAAAGCCGTGCGATCCGTGCCGCCTTGCGCAGCACCGGCGGAACGCGATCGAGGCCGTTCAGGATCGTCACGATGACGGCGACGAGGCCGAGCAGGATGCCGATCAGCACCTGCGGGCCGTCACCCAGGCCGAACATGACGATGAAGAGCGGGTAGAACGCGAACACCGGGATCGCGTAGTAGGTGGCGAACAGCGGATCGAGCGTGTCGCGGACCGCCTTGTAGCCGTGCAGCACGGTGCCGATCGCGATGCCGAGCACGTACGCGATCGCGAAGGCGATCAAGACGTTCCCCATGCTCTTGCCGATTTCCGGCCACAGCCTGCCGGAGGACATCAGCTTCACGAAGTCGACGGCGATGCGGTGCGGAGGCGGCATCGTGATCTTGTCGATGACGCCCGCGAGGCAGAGCGCCTCGAGAACCAGCACGAGGCCGCCGACGATGCCAAGCTGGACGAGCGTCACCTTCCGCATCGCTCGATTCCCTACGCCGATGCGCGGCCCATCGTCTTCATCGACTCCTCGCGCAATCGCTTCCAGAGCCGGCTCGTGATGCTGCCGAACTGCGCGTGCTCGACGATGCGGCTGTCGCGCTCGCGCGGCCAGTCGGTCTCGACCAGGTCGATCATCGTGCCGGGACGCGCCGACATGACGCCGATGCGATCGGCGAGCATCGCCGCCTCGTCGAGGGCGTGGGTGATCAGGAACACGGTGGCGCCCGTCTCGCGCCACAGGCGCAGCACCTCGTCGCCCATCAAAAGCCGCGTCTGCTGGTCGAGCGCGCCGAACGGTTCGTCGAGCAGGATGAGCCGCGGCTGCGCGACGAGCGTGCGCGCGATGCAGACGCGTTGCCGCATGCCGCCGGAAAGCTGCGCCGGATACGCGCCGGCGAATTCGGCGAGGCCCATCATGCTGATCGCGTCGTCGACGCGCTTCGCGCGCTCGGCGGCGTCGAGCGCCGCGTTGCGCAGCGCGAACGCGACGTTGTCGCGGACGTTGAGCCAGGGGAAGCAGGCGTCCTCCTGGAATACGACGCCTATGCCGTCGGGGATCTCGCTGCCGATGGGCCGGCCCTCGAAATCGACGCGGCCCTCGGAGACGGGAGCAAGCCCTGCGATCAGCTCGAGCAGCGTCGACTTGCCGCAGCCCGACGGCCCCACGATCGCGAAGAACTCGCCCTTGCGGATCGTGAGGTCGATCGGGCCGAGCGCGTGCACCGCGTGGCCGTTGGCACGCGCGGGGAAGCGCTTGACGACGCCGCTCAGGGTGACGTGATCCCCGCACGCTCGCCGCTGCGCGGCTTGGCGGGCATCCGCGGGCGGCCCCTCCGCGCGCATGTCCGCTTGCGCCATCCCGCCTATTTGCCTTCGACGGGGGTGCGGATGTCGTCCGGCAGGAACTGCGGGTCGATCATCTTCGTGATGTCGATGTCGCCTTCGAGCGCGCCGACCGACTTCTGCACCTCGATGATCCGCTTCATGCCGGCAAGATGGATCTGTCCGTTGCCCCAGTAGGGGATGCCCTGCGTGTAGCTCTTGGTGAGGTTGCGCACGGCGCTTCGCGCGACCTCGGGCGTGATGTTGAAGTCCTTCGCGACGAGGTCGCCTGCCTCGTCCGGATGGTCGATCATGAACTGCACGGCGCGCCGGCGCGCGCGGATCACGGCGCGGATGAAATCGCCGCGGTTCTTGATCGCATCGCCGGTCGCCATGCCGACGACGTTGTCGAGCGGCGGCAGCGCCTCGGCGCCGGTGATGAGCACCCGGTACTTGTCCTTCACCTTCGACCACAGCGGCTCCGTCACCGCCGCCACGTCGATCTGGTCGAGGTCGAGCGCCGCCAGCATCGGGCCGAAGCCGCCCGTCTTCACGAGCGTCGCATCCTCGGGCTTGTAGCCTGCCTTCTGCAGGAGGAGGATCGCGAGCGCCTGGCTCGTCGAGCGCGGATTCGTGTAGCCGATCTTCCTGCCTTTCAGGTCCTTGATCGTCTTGATCGGCGAATCCTTCTTCACCATCCATGCGAACTCGGCGATCGTCAGCACGTTGTCGCTGACGATCTTGATGTCCGCACCCTGCTGGATCGCGACGGCGATCGCGCCCGGATTGGCCTCGCCGTACGCGACGCCCGCCATCGCGTTGCGCACCGACGTTCCGCCGCCCTGCGACGCGATGATGCCGGTGACGTCGGCCCCTTCCTCCTTGAAGAAGCCCTTGTACAGCGCAACCGCGAACGGCATGCCGTTCGCGGACGAGCCGTAGTTGCCGACGGCGATGTTCTCGGCATGCGCGGCGCCGAGCGCCGCGAGCGCGGCGAAAAGCGTAACGAGCCCCTGCGCAAGCTTGCGGGTGATTGCGTGCATCACGTCCTCCTCCTCGAAAGGTTCACGCCGACGTTCTTGATCTGCGTGCAGGCGAGAAGCTCGTCGATCGACTCCTCGCGCCCCATGCCCGACTGCTTGTAGCCGCCGAACGGCACGCCCACATGGTGCGTGCTCGCATTGTTGATCCAGACGTAGCCGGCCTCGATGCGCGAGGCGAGGCGGTGCGCGCGCTCGAGGTCGTGCGTCCAGATCGATGCGGTGAGCCCGACGTCCAGCGCGTTCGCGCGCCGCACGACGTCGTCCTCGTCGGACCAGCGCAGGACGCTGACGACGGGACCGAAGATTTCCTCGCGCGCGATGCGCATGTCGTCGCGGACGTCGGCGAACACCGTGGGCTCGACGAAGTAGCCGCGCGCGAGCTTCGGGTCGTTCGGCCGCCTGCCGCCGCAGACGACACGCGCGCCTTCGTCCTCCCCGGCGCGAATGTACGCCATCGTCTTCTCGAACTGCGCCCTGCTGGACAGGCACCCCATCTCGGTTTGCGGATCGGTCGGCATGCCGACGCGGATCTTCGCGACCTCGCGGACGATCGCCTCGAGCGCCGCGTCGTGGATCGACTCGTGGAGGAACACCCGGCTCGTCGAGTTGCACGACTGGCCGGTGACGTAACGAAAGTTCATGCCGCGCACGACGCCGTCGCCGACTTCCTCGGGCGTTGCGTCGTCGCACGCGATCAGCGCGTTCTTGCCGCCCAGCTCGAGCGTGAGCGCCTTGAGCGATCCGCTGGCGGCGCGCATCACCGCGCGACCGGCGTTGACGCTGCCGATGAAGCCGATCTTCGCGACGCGCGGATGCTCGGCGAGCGCCGCGCCCGCATCGCGTCCGCCCGTCACGACGTTGAACACCCCGGCGGGGAAGACGTCCTCCCACAGCTTCGCGATGCGCAGCGCCGACAGTGGCGTCTGGTCGGCGGGCTTGACGACCAGCGTGTTGCCGGCCGCGAGCGGCGCGCCGCATTTGCCGGCGACGAACAGCAGCGGATGGTTGAACGCGCCGATCCGCGCGACGACGCCGAGCGGCTCGCGCAGCGTGTAGTTCAGCACGTCGCTCGCGATCGGAATCGTCGCGCCCTTGATCTCCGTGACGAGGCCGGCGAAGAGCTCCATGTAGCCGATGCTGATGTCGACGTCATAGGCCATGGCCGACAGCGGATTGCCGGTGTCGAGCGCGTCGAGCCAGGCGAGCTCGTCGCGATGCTCGCGCAGGACGCGTGCGGCGTCGCGTATGCATCGGGCGCGCGCTTGCGCGGGCGTATCGCGCCAGGCGGGAAAGGCGTCGACCGCCGCGGCGACGGCGCGGTCGACGTCGGCTGCGTCGCCGTTCGGTACCTTGCCGAGCGATTCGCCGGTCGCCGGATTCTCGACGTCGATCATCGCGCCCGACCCCGGCGCATGCCATGCACCGCCGTAGTAGTGCGCGCGCTGCGCGGGCAGTTCGAAGCGGGTGGCGGGGTCGCGGGCGTTCATGATTTCGCGATGTTGCGCAGCAGGGCCGACGAGACCGCGCGCGCGTACTCGGGGGCGACGTGGACGTCCATCACGCAGACCGCGCCCGCCCTGACCTTGTCGACGGCCGCCGCAAGCGAGCGAGCATACGCGTCGACGTCGCCGAGCGGACCGACGCCGATGGCGCCCTGGGCTTCGGCGAGCCGCGCCAGATCGAGCGGCGGATCGCTCATTCGCATCCCGATCCATCGATTCTCGACCGGACGCTCCCGCACGCGCGCGGTGCGCTCCTGGTGCAACTCGTCGTTGAAGAACGAGTGGTTGTTCGCGACGATCACGAGCAGCGGCACGCGATAGTGAACCGCGGTCCAGATCGCGGTGACGCCCATCAGGTAATCGCCGTCGCCGAGGATCGCGACGGGCAGCCGGTCGGTTCGCGACAGCGCAAGGGCCGCGCCGACCGCCATGCCAGGTCCGGACCCGAGGCCGCCTCCACCGTCGAAGCCGATGTAGTCGAGCGGTCCCGCGAAGCGGCAGTACCGTCCCGGCCAGCCGATCGGCAGGCGGATGTAGGACGGGTTGCACGCGGCGAGCGTGTCGATGGTGGCGCGCGCCATGTCCTCGATGCGGATCGCCGGCACGCCGGGCGGAGGCGGCGATTGCGCGGGTGTGGCGGCGCGGTGAATCGGCGTCCATGCAGCGGGCGCGTCGCGCACGACCGCCGCATCGAGCAGCGCGCGCACCAGCGCGTCGGGATTGGCGAGCATCGCGACGTCGGCCGGCGGCAGCGCCTGGTAGTCCATGCTGTAGCCGTTGTGGCAGTAGGCGTCGAGTGAGCACTGGACGATCGTCGCCGCCGGCCACTCGCCGTTGCAGGCGAGCTTGAGCGTGCCGCCGAGGTCGATCCAGTCGAGGGAAAGGATCGCGTCGGCCTCGCGCACGAGCGACGCGGCGTCGCTGCCGACGAACATGCCCGGCGCGCACGGATGCAGCCGATGCCCGGTGGGAAACGTCGCGCCGGTCTTCAAGTCGGTGACGACCCGCGCGTCGAGGCGCTCGGCCAGTTCGACCCGGCGCGCCCAGTCGGCGGGATCGCTCGACACGCGGCCGATCAGGATCAGCGGCCGTTTCGCACTCGCGAGCGCGCGCGCGGCGCGCATGACGTCCTCCGCGGGCGGCGACGCGGCCGCAGGCAGTCGAAAGCGTGCGAGGTCGGGCAGCACGACCGGACCGTCGTGCGGCTGCTCCTGCAGCGTCGCGTCGAGACACACGTAGACCGGTCCCTTCGGCTCGGTCTGCGCGATGTTCCACGCGCGAAGCATCGCCTCGAGCGCCGCCGCCACCGACGCCGGCTGGTCGTCCCACTTGGTGTAGCCGCGAACGAGCGCGCCCAGGTCGCGCGCGGTGTGGATCCAGTCGACCCACGGGCGTCGCTGCACGGCGTCCATCGGCCCCACGCCGCCGAGCAGCAGCATCGGCACCCGATCGCACCACGCGTTGAAGATCGCCATCGTCGCGTGCATCAGGCCGACGTTCGCATGCAGCGCGACGGCAATCGGCCGCCCGGTGACCCGCGCATAGCCGTGGGCGATCGCGACGGCGCTCTCCTCGTGCACGGCGAGCAGCATCCGTGGTCGCTCGTTGCCCAGATGGTTGACGAGGCTGTCGTGCAGCCCGCGAAAGCTGGCCCCGGGTGTGAGCGCGACGTACTCGACGCCGAGGGCGCGCAGCATGTCGGCGATGGCGTCGCTGCCGAAGCGCGCCGTTCCGCCGCCACGCAGCGGCCGCTCGACATCGGCTGCGCTCGCGTCGTCCGATCCCGGCACCCTTGCGTTCATGACGATTCCCCGGCGTGGCGCGTCTCGATCGCCTGCCATCCTGCCACGTCCAGCGCGACGTCGAGGACGCGCCGGTTGTCGGCGCTGGCGGCGGACGGCGCCATCGTCTCGATGCCCTCCGCGTGGCGGCGCAGAAGCGCGAGCGTTTGCGCCATCGTGCCGACGATGCGGAAGACGAGCGAGGCCGGGAAGCTCACGTGCGCGTAGCCCATCTCGCCGAGCGTCTTCGGCGCGAGCCACGGCGTCCCGACCCCTTCGAAAATGGCCGCCGACAGCAGCGCTCCCTTCAGTTCGCGCCCGACGCGCGCGAACTCGTCCTCGGTCCGCAGACCAGCGACGAAGACGCCGTCGACCCCGAGGGCGAGAAAGCGCTCGGCGCGCCCGAGCGCCTCGTCGAGGCCGAGCGCGCCGTAGGCGTCGGTGCGCCCGATGATCAGCGTATCGGCGCTCTGCCGCGCGTCCATTGCGACGCGAAGCTTCTGCGCGATCTCCGCGACGTCGACGACGCCTCGCGCCTTCTCGGCGCGCGGCTGCTTGCGATCGCGGCGCTGATCCTCGATCAGCATGCCGCCGACGCCGAGCGCCTCATAGGTCGTCACCGTTCGCGCGACGCTCTTCGCGTCGCCGTAGCCGTCGTCGGCGTCCGCCAGGAACGGCAGCGGGGTCGCCATGGCGATGTCGCGGATGCCGTCGGCCATCTCGCCCCGCGCCGCGATGCCGAGGTCGGGCAGCGCGTAGCGCGCGGCGAGCATCGCCGAGCCGCCGATCGTGAAGGCGCGAAAGCCGGCGCGCTCGATGAGTCGCGCGGACAGCGCGTCGTGCGCGAGCGGCGTGACGAGCGGCTGCTCGGCGGCGAGGGCGGTACGAAGCGACGGACGCGTCATGCGTCATTCTCCTGTTCGCGATGCATCGGCCGGTTCGGCAGGTTTCAAAGAATGCCGTACTCGCCATAGGTCCCGGCGACGCTGCCCCCGGCCCGAAGGCGCTCGCGCACGCGCGCCTCGCCGGCGATCTTGTCGAGCGCCATGGCGATGACACCCTCGGCGAGGGACGCGGGAACGACGACGACGCCATCGGCGTCACCGACGATCAGGTCGCCGGGTTCGACGCCGATCCCCCCGCAGACCACCGGAACGTCGACGGCCACCATGTCCATCCTTCCGAGCGAATCGTACGGCGTCAGTCCCGCGCAGAACGTCGGAAAGCCCTGCTCGGCGATTTCGGCGTAATCGCGCACGCCCCCGTCGGTGACGACACCGCGCGCGCCGCGCGAGAGTGCCGCCGCCGTCAGCAAACCGCCCCAGGCTGCCGACAACCGCGGCGCGTTGCACTGGGTCACGATGACGTGGCCTT
>DATIEN010000086.1:0-6635 GCA_035455705.1 Casimicrobiaceae bacterium
TGACGAAGGGCAACGCCGCGCTCGTCGGCCTGAAGAAGTACACGTCGTACAAGGAACTCGACGGCAAGAAGGTCGGCACGCCCGGCATCGGGACGATCCACGACGCGATCCTCGGCTACGCCGAGCAGACGCAGGGCTTCAAGGTGCAGCGCGTGTTCGGCAAGATCACCGACATCGCGGTGATGATCGACAAGGGCGAGGTCGAGGCGTTCATCGGCTGGGAGCCGGCGTCGGCCGCCGCGATCGCGCAAAGCGACAAGCTCCACTACATCCAGCAGCTTCCGCCGATTCCGAACGCGGAAAGCCTCGAGCTCGCGTTCAGCCCGCAGATGGTCAAGGACCATCCCGACGTCATCGTGCGCTTCGTTCGCGCGACGCTGCGCGGCATCGATTACATCCGCACGCAGCCGAAGGAGAAGGTCGCGGAAATCCTGGCGAAGAAGATGAACGACCCGAAGGCGGTTCCCGTCGTCCTGAACGCGATGGGCTCGGTGATCCTCACGGACCCGAAGCTCGACATGCCGTCGACGCGGATCGTCCTGGAGACGATCGCCAAGCAGGGCAAGATTCCCGCGGATCTCGTCAAGGACGTCGACGGCTGGGTCGGCAGGTACGTCGACTACTCGTATCTCGAGAAGGCGCAGGCGTCGGCGAAGTAGCGGCGACCCGTGCAGCGCTGACGCCCGCGCGTCGGCGCTGCTGCGTGACGTGCTCCGAGCGTCGTCGACAGGCCGCGGCGCGACAGCTTAGCGCTTGCGCGCTCGCTGTCGCGGCGCTTGGGTCTCAGGCCGGCCTGATGTTCTGGTTCATGTGAAAGAGGTTGCCGGGATCGTACTGCTTCTTGATGGCGACGAGCCGCGCATAGTTGCCCTTGTAGTTGTCGCGAATGCGGTCCTGGTCGTCCCCGGCCATGAAGTTGACGTAGCCGCCGGCAGTCGAATGCGGCTGCAGCGCCGCGTAGAAGTTCTTCACCCACGCGACGTTCTTCGCATTGTCGGCCGGGTCCGGCCACATGCCGGCGATGACCGTCGCGAATTGCGCGTCGCGGTACGCGAAGGCCGTCGCGTCGGAACGCACGCGGTTGCACGCGCCGTTGATCGGGTACATGTGCACCGTCGAGTTGACGACGGGAACCTTCGGCCCATGCTCGACGTGCGCGGCAATGGCGCCATCGGTCAATGTCGTTGCGAAGCTCGCCTTCCAGTAGTGCTGCAGGCCCGGCGGCAACAGCGCGTCGAACGCGCTGTTGAGCGCCGGAAACGGCATCGGCGTCACCAGTTCGGCGACGACGGGGCCGGCCTTGCGAATCGGTTGCAGCGCGTCCTCGCCTCGCTCGAGCGCTCCCGTCCAGCACGCGACGATCAGGCAGAACGGCTCGCCGTGTCGCTTCTCGGGAATGAACGGCAGCGGCGGCGCGATCTGCCACGCGAAGAACGCGCCCATCTCCTCGGGTGCCTTCGCGATGTACTCGCGGTAGAACCCGAGTATCTCCTTCGCCGCCGAGAGCTCGAAGAAGAAGAGGCCGACGAAGACGTCCTTGACCGGATGCAGCCGGTATTCGAACGACGTGACGACGCCGAAGTTGCCGCCGCCGCCGCGCAGCGCCCAGAACAGATCCGGATCCTCGTGCTCGCTCGCGGCGACCCGCTTGCCTTCGGCGGTGACGACGTCCGCGGACACGAGATTGTCGATCGACAAGCCGTGCGCCCGCGCGAGATAGCCGATGCCGCCGCCCAGCGTGAGGCCCCCGATGCCCGTCGTCGAGATGATGCCGCCGGTCGTCGCGAGCCCGAACGGATACGTCGCATGGAAGAAGTCGCCCCACGTGCAACCGCCTTCGGCGCGCGCGGTGCGGTTGGCCGGGTCGACACGGATGCCCTTCATCCGTCCCAAGTCGAGGACGACGCCGCCGTCGTTGGTCCCGAAGCCCGGTACGCTGTGTGCGCCGCCGCGCACCGAGAGGTCGAGTCCGCTGTCGCGCGCGTAATCGACGGTCGCCATGACGTCCGCAACATCGCAGGCGCGCACGACGACCGCTGGCCGGCGATCGATCATGCCGTTGTGGACCTTGCGCGCAACCTCGTAGTCGGCGTCGCCCGGTGTGATGACCTGTCCGCGGCAGGCGCCGCGCAGCTGCTCGAGAGTCGGCTTCGTCATGCGAGTCTCCTTGGGTTGGCCATCGACCGCCCATTATCCGATGCGCAGACCGCGATTCAAGCGAAAATTCCGGCGGCGATCCCGGCCGGGAAGGGCGAGGGTTGACGCCGGCGAACGTTTCTATATTATTGGAACTATGGACAGACGCTTCGCCCCGGCGGCAAGGCCCGGTTCAACCGCGTCCGCGCGAGCGGTGGCGCAACTCGCCGCGCTGGCCCAGGAGACGCGGCTCGCCATCTTCCGCCTGCTCGTCGAGCACGCGCCCGACGGTCTCACGCCCGGCGCGATCGCGCTGAAGCTGAAGATCGCGCCCGCGACGTTGTCGTTTCACCTGAAAGAACTCGCCGCCGCCGGATTGCTGCGCGACAGGCGCGAAGGGCGGTTCATCTGGTACCGCGCGGAGATCGACGCGATGAGCCGCCTCGTCCGCTACCTCACCGAAAACTGCTGCCGCGCGAGCGGCGGCACCGCCTGCGGCACGGATTGCGCGCCTGCCGTTCGCGACACCTCTCCATCGCGCCGGAGCTAATCATGAAACGATTTCACGTGCACCTCGGGGTGCCCGACCTGGCCGCCAGCATCCGGTTCTACTCGGAGCTCTTCGGGATGCCTCCGACCGTTGCCAAGCCCGATTACGCGAAGTGGATGCTCGACGATCCGCGCGTCAACTTCGCGATCTCGCATCGCGGCGCGCGCGCCGGACTCAATCATCTGGGCTTGCAGGCCGAGTCGTCCGACGAGCTCGCGGACATCCGGGAACGGTTCGTCGCCGCCGATGCAAACTCACTCTACGACGAGCGGGACGTCACGTGCTGCTATGCGCGCGGCAACAAGCACTGGATGCGCGATCCGCAGGGCATCGCATGGGAGGCGTTTCATACGCTCGAGGACGTGCCGCTCTTCGGCGACAATGCGGATCCCGGCACCACGGCGTCGATCGCCGGCGAAAGCAAGAGGTCGCCGTGTTGCGCGTCGGATGCCGCGACGACGTCGGGCGCGCCAACGGCGAGGAAGGCTTGCTGCGCGTGATCACGCCATGGTTTGCCCGATCCACCCGGCGAAAGCCGAGTCGGCCGGCAATGAGCCGGCCGATCGGCCTGATGCGCTGGCCGCTACGGCGTCACCAGCTGGGCGCCGTTGCACTGCCAATCTGACGTACCTTGCAACTGAACGGCATCGGTGCTTCCGCCGACCAGCACGAACGCCGTCCGCAGCCTTGCGGTTGCCAACCCTTTCAAGCACGCTTCCGGCTCGCGGATCGACGCCCGCTCGACGTCGATCTCGAACGACATCGACTTGCCATTCGCGTCGATGCGCGCGCTCACCATCGGCTTCGCGCCCGCCGGCGTCCGGTACACGCCCTTGTTCGGCTTGCTGCCGTTCTGCGCGTCGAGACCGATGGACAGCAGGATAGCGCCGCCATCCGGACCTTCAACGCGTTCTGCTAGCCCCATTTCCTGCAGCAGCGAGTGCACGGCGATCCCGGCGCGGTCGAGCGACACGGGTCGATCGGTCGTGAAGCTGCCGCTGATGCGGAGCGTCGCGTTGTCGCTGCCACTGCCAACCTGCGTCGCCTTGCCGGCGATCCCGACGACGTTGTCCGGCGCGGGGCTGCGCGCCGGCCGCCATCGGCAATCCCGACACGATCAGCGCTGCGCAGGCGAATGCGAGCCGGCCGACCTCACGCTTACCGGTGTTGCTCATCTACTCCTCCCTCGGACGTGCAGTAGACCAGCGGCAGCCGGGAGCTCAGCGCCCTCGTGCGTCTCGTTGCGCGCCTTCCCCCCGGATTTCCCGGCGCAGGGGATAGGTGCAACCCGGACTTACCACAAGCCCGCGAGCCGCGCGATCAACCCGGAGTGCCGGCGCATGCGATTCGCGATCCCGTTCGACACGACATCCGAGCCCCCGGCGATCGTCACCTTCGTTCGCGCGCGGGTCACGGCCGTGTAGAGCAGTTCGCGGGTGACGACGCGCGACGCCCGCGACGGCAGCACGAGCAGCACCTCGTCGAATTCCGAGCCTTGCGCCTTGTGCACGGTCGTCGCGAACGCCGTGTCGTGCTCGGGCAGGCGCGCCGGCGCGATGGCGCGAAAGCCGCCCTGGCCCTCGGGGAAGAACACCGCCAGGCGAGCATCATCGTCCGGCAGCACGATGCCGATGTCGCCGTTGAAGAGCCGGAGCACGTAATCGTTGCGGAGCACCATCACGGGCCGGCCCGGATGCCAGGGCGAGCCGTGACCGGGATCGCGCGGATCATCGAGTGCCTCGCGAAAATGGCGGCCAAGCGCCTCGTTCATCCCGGCGACACCGCGCGCTCCTTCGCGCTCGGCGCACAGCACGCGAAAGTGCCCGAACGCCTCGAAGATCGCAGCCACGTCGCGCGACTCGATCGCGGCAAGGTATCGCGAATAACCGTCGGCCGCGCTCGTCATCGTCGCCGCTTGCGGGATCCGCGCTTCGTCTTCGAGCCAGCCGATCGACGCGTCCCGCTCCCGCAACCACGCAATCGTTCGCTCGGCATCCCCGGCGTTGATCTCGCGTGCGAGGCGGCCGATGCCCGACTCGCGCGTGAAGCGGAAGCTGTCGGTGAACCAGACGACGCTGTCGCGAAGCGGCGTCGCCTCGATCGGAGGATCGGCAACGATGCGCTCGGCCGCGATGCCGGTGAGCGCGGCGACCCGTTCGCGGGTCGATGCCGTCAGTGAAGGATCGGCGCAGATTTCCGAGAAAACGGCGCCGGCCTCGACAGCCGAGAGCTGATCCTTGTCGCCGAAGAGAATCAGGCGCGCGGAGTCCGGGAGCGCTTCGAGCAGATGTGTCGCGAGCGCGAGATCGAGCATCGACGCCTCGTCGACGACGAGGACGTCGAGAGGCAGCGGATTGCGAGCGTGGTGGCGAAACGCGTCGCCGCGCGTCGCGCCGAGCAGGCGATGGATCGTGAACGGCTCCGACGGGAAGCGCGCTGCGAGTTCCGGCGGCAGCGTAGACGTGCGCGTGCGGATCGCGTCGAGCATGCGCGCCGCCGCCTTTCCGGTCGGCGCCGCAAGCCTGATCCGACACTCCGGCCACTGCTCGAGCAGGCAGGCGAGCAGGCTGACGATCGTCGTCGTCTTGCCGGTGCCGGGTCCGCCGCTGACGACGGTGAGCTTGCGCAGCAACGCGAGCGTGACGGCGACCTTCTGCCAGTCGGGACGCCCTTCGAGGCGCGCGGCGTTGCCCGCGAAGAGTGCGTCGAGCCGCCCGCGAAGCGGTTCGACCGCGACGTTGTCGTCCGCGGCATCGGCGAGGCGCATGAGCCGCCCCGCAAGGCGTCGCTCGTAATCGAAGTAGCGATGCAGGTACAGGCGGTCGTCGTCGTCGAGGATCAGCGGCAGGTTCGATGGCGCGTGTGTCGTGCCCACGACGCGCGTCGCGAGCAGGCGATCGCGCGCGACCGATGCGTCGACCCGGTCCGGCCACTCGATCTCGTGCAATTGCACGCACACATGACCGGATGCCGTCGCCATGCTCGTTCGATACGCCGCTTCCTTCAGCACGGCAAGCGACGCGGCCGGCGCGTCGCGCTCCCGCGCCCAGGCGACCGCGCGCTCCCCGAAGCCTTGCGCAAGCCAAAGCGCGGGCGCGACGTCGTTTTCGGACATCACCTCGAACGCTCCTTCGACCCGGTGAGCAGCCCATCGATGTGCGCGAGGACGCTTGCCTCCGGCCGATCGAAGTAGACACCGGTCGGCTTGCCGTTGGTGCTCTTCCAGTCGGGTCGCACGCCTCGCACGAACACGTACAGCACGCCGCCGAAATGCCTGTCATGCCGATAATCGCGGACGCGATGCGCGAGATAACGGGTGAGTGCGATCGAATATAGCAGCGCCTGCAGGTGATAGCCGTGCCGTGCCATCGCCAGCGTGAGCGCCGCCTCGCCGTAGTCGGCAGGGGAATCGCCGAGATGATTCGACTTCCAGTCGAGCACGTAATAGCGGCCGCCATGCTCGAAGACGAGGTCGATGAAGCCCTTCAGATAACCGGTCAGGCGGGCGAACGTCAGCCGATCGACGGCGTAGCCCAGCGATTTCAGCCCTGCGTTGAGGAGAGCGGCGTCGAGGCGTCGCACCGGCACTTCGAACTCGAGCTCGGCGATGCGCCGTGTACGGTCGATCGCGTCGAGCCGGATGCCGTCCGGCAACTGCGTGCGAACGACGTCGCCGATCATGCGCGCGATCATCCGTGCCAGGATCGAGCGGGCGTCGGACGCGACGACGCCTCGCAGTGACACCGGATGGCGGCGAAGCGCGCGTGCGATCGCATCGTCCCACGTGCCCGGATCGCCGAAGTCGACGCGCTCGAGCACGGCGTGCAGGCAGTCGCCGGCGCCGATGCCGCGAGGAAAGCGCAGAATGTCGTCGTCGGCTTTTCGCGGCGGAGTGGTCGCCGCGCCGGGGCCGATCGCCGGTGATTCGCCGAGCGCATCGTGGTCGCTC
>DATIEN010000087.1:0-12174 GCA_035455705.1 Casimicrobiaceae bacterium
CCTACTTCTTTCCGACGCACGCGATCCACGCGCGCTGAGCGAGGAGGACGGCGCGGCGCGATGCAGAACCTGCTCGACCTCGAACCGGCGGCGCTCGCGCAGTTTTTTGCCGAGCGCGGCGAAAAGCCGTTTCGCGCCCGCCAGGTCTCGCGCTGGATCCATCAGCGTTTCGCGGCGGACGTCGCGTCGATGAGCGATCTCGCGAAATCGCTGCGCGCGTCGCTGGCCGGTTCGGCCGAGATCCGCGCACCCGCCGTGCTGCGCGATACCACGGCATCCGACGGAACGCGCAAGTGGCTGCTCGACGCCGGCAACGGCAATGCGGTCGAGGCGGTGTACATACCGGAGGACGACCGGGGAACGCTCTGCATCTCGTCGCAGGCGGGCTGCGCGCTGGACTGCGCCTTCTGCTCGACGGGCCGCCAGGGTTTCAACCGGAACCTGACGACCGGCGAGATCGTGGGCCAGCTGTGGCACGCCAACCGTACGCTGCTCGCCGAAGGCATCCGCGATCCCCAGGTGGACGCTCGCTCCGCGCCGTCCCGAGGCGCGAATTGCGCCCCTTCCGGGGGCGGTGCAGTGGCGAAGCCGCAAGCGTGGGGGGGCCATTCCCGGCGTGCGCCGGTGACCAACGTGGTGATGATGGGCATGGGTGAGCCGCTCGCCAACTTCGACAACGTCGTGCCGGCGCTGCGGACGTTCCTCGACGACGACGCGTACGGGCTGTCGCGGCGACGCGTCACGCTCTCGACGTCGGGGCTCGTGCCGTGGATCGACCGGCTGCGCGACGAATGTCCGGTCGCGCTCGCCGTCTCGCTGCATGCACCGACCGACGCGCTGCGCGACCGCCTCGTGCCGATCAACCGCAAGCATCGGCTCGCAACGCTGATGGCCGCCTGCATCCGCTACCTCGAGCGTGCGCCGCGCGATTTCGTCACGTTCGAGTACGTGATGCTCGACGGCGTCAACGACCAGCCCGAGCATGCGAAGGCGCTGGTCGCGCTCGTCCGCGACGTGCCGTGCAAGCTCAACCTGATCCCGTTCAACCCGTTTCCGGGGAGCGGCTTTGCGACGAGCCCGCGCGAGCGGGTGCGCACGTTCGCGGGCGCGTTGCAGGATGCCGGGATCGTGGCGACAATTCGCAAGACGCGCGGCGACGACATCGACGCCGCGTGCGGCCAGCTCGCCGGCCGCGTGCACGATCGCACGAAGCGCCGCCTTGCCGCACGCATCCCGATCGTCGCCGCGCATTGAAACGCGCCCACGCCCCGTTCGCCGCATGAACCGCTTCGCAACGTCCCTTTTCGTCGCGCTGGCAGTCGCGCTCGCCGCCTGCGCATCGAAGGGCGGCTCCGACCCGCAGCAGCCGCCGGCGCAGGCCCAGGCGCAGACGCAGCTGCCGCAGGCGCCCGCGACGACGCCCGCGAAGCCACAGGAGACCTCGCCGAAGGAGCGCGCCCGGATCCGCACGGAGCTCGCCGCTGGCTATTACCAACGCGGGCAGATGGACGTCGCGCTCGAGGAGCTCGGCAACGCCAAGACGCTCGACCCCGGCAATCCGAGGATCTACGACGTCTACGGGCTCGTCTACGCGATGCTCGGCGAGCGCGGGAAGGCAGAGGAGAACTTCCGCCAGGCCATCGCGCTCGCCCCCGACAATTCCGAATTCCGGGAGAACTGGGGCGCGTTCCTGTGCGGAACCGGACGAGCGGGCGAAGCGATGCCCGAGTTCGAGCAGGTACTGAAGGACCCGCTCTACAAGACGCCCGAGATCGCGCTCATCAATGCCGGCAAGTGCAGCGCCGCGATGGGCGACGCGAAGAAGGGCGAGGAGTATCTGCGCCGGGCGCTGACCGTTTCGCCGGGCAACCCGATCGCCGCATACAACCTCGCGCTTCTCGCCTACAAGGACAAGCGTTTGGGCGAGGCGCGCGCCTGGATGCGCCCGGTGATGCTGCAGGCGTCCCCGCCCCCGCAGGCGCTTTACCTCGGTGCATGCATCGAGAAGCAGCACGGCGACCGCGAGGCCGAGCGCTCGTACGAGTCGCAGCTTCGCAAACGCTGGCCCGATTCGCCCGAGGCGAAGGCCCTCGCCGGTGGCGAGTGCGAATGAACCGTGCCTGAGATCGACACGCAGCCGACGGTGACTCCGGGCGCAGGCGCGACCGCGGGGGCGAAGCTTCGCGCGGCACGCGAGGCGGCCGGCTTGTCGATCGACGCCGTCGCGCACCAGCTCAAGCTCGCGCCACGGCAGGTGACGGCGCTCGAGCAGGACGACTGGCAGCGGCTGCCGGGTCGCACGTTCGTGCGCGGGTTCGCGCGCAACTACGCGCGGTTCGTGCACCTCGATCCCGACGCCGTCCTCGCGCTCTTGCCCGGGTCGGATACGGCGCCGGCGCTGTCGCGCCCGGCCCTCGCTGCATCGCCTCGCGCGATGGGCGAGATCCCGGACGAGCGCATTACGAAGCCGAGTGCCGCGCGCTGGCTCGTTCCGTTGCTGCTGCTCGCGATTGTCGGCGGCATCGGCTATTACGAGCTGTCGCGGACGACGCTGCATTGGCCGGCGCTCTTCGCGTCGCTCGTCGGCGAGCGGAAGACGGCCCCGCCGGCGGCATCCGCATTGCCGTCACCCGCGCAGCCGGCCGACGGCGGTACGTCGACAGCGGCTGCGAAGCCGGTCGACGCCACCGCACCAGCCGCGACGATGCCCGTCACCCCGCCGACGTCCCCGGCGTCGTCCACCCCGACGCCGTCGGCGTCGATGCCGGCGGGCACCGGCATCACCGTCCTGCCGACGCCGAGCGCGGATGCCGCATCGGGGAACGATGCGTCGTCTGCGGCTTCCTCGCCGAGCGTTGCGACGGTCCCCGCGGCGGCCGCGCCGGCAACCGAGGCTCCGCTCGTGCTCACGTTCAAGGGCACGTCATGGGCCGAGGTCAAGGATGCGAAGGGCCGCGTCGTGTTGCAGATGACCGGCGGAGCGGGCATGACGCAGACCGTGTCGGCGCTGCCTCCGCTCGAGCTCGCGCTCGGCAACGCGCCCGCCGTCGCCGTAAGCTTCCGAGGACAGTCGCTCGACCTCACGGCTTACACGCGCGGCAGCGTCGCGCGCGTCTCGCTGCAATGAGCGCGGCGTCCCCCGCCGCAACGCGAATCGCGCTTGGGGACGGCCCTTCGCCGCGAGACGTCATCCAGCGTCGCGCAAGCAGGCGCGTCGTGATCGGCGGCGTGCCGGTGGGCGGCGACGCGCCGATCGTCGTGCAGTCGATGACGAACACCGACACCGCGGACGTCGCCGCCACCGTCGAGCAGGTGCGCGCACTCGCGCTCGCGGGATCGGAGCTCGTCCGCGTGACGGTCAACACGGCCGAGGCCGCGGCGGCCGTGCCCGAAATCCGCAAGCGCCTCGATGACAGCGGCTGCACGGTGCCGCTGATCGGCGACTTCCACTTCAACGGCCACAAGCTTCTGACCGAGCATCCGGCATGCGCCGAGGCGCTCGCGAAGTTTCGGATCAATCCGGGCAACGTCGGCAAGGGCAGCAAGCGCGACACGCAATTCGCTACGCTGATCCAGCTTGCGATCGACTACGGCAAGCCGGTGCGCATCGGCGTCAACTGGGGCAGCCTCGACCAGGCGCTGCTCGCGCGGATGATGGACGCCAACGCGCGCAGGCCCGAGCCGGCCGACGCCGATGCGGTGATGCGCGAGGCGCTCGTCGTCTCTGCGCTCGAAAGCGCCGCGCAGGCCGAAGCGCTCGGACTCCCCGGCGACGGCATCGTGCTCTCCTGCAAGGTCTCGAACGTGCAGGACCTGGTCGCCGTGTACGCGGCGCTTGCCGCGCGCTGCGACTACCCGCTGCATCTCGGCCTCACCGAGGCGGGCATGGGCAGCAAGGGCATCGTCGCGTCGACGGCCGCGATCGCGGTGCTGCTGCAAAAGGGCATCGGCGACACGCTGCGCGTGTCGCTCACGCCCGAGCCCGGCGGCGATCGCACGCGAGAGGTGATCGTTGCGCAGGAGATTTTGCAGACGATGGGCCTGCGCTCGTTCACGCCGATGGTGACCGCGTGCCCCGGCTGCGGGCGTACGACGAGCAGCTATTTCCAGGAGCTCGCCGGCCACATCCAGTCGTTCCTGCGCGCGTCGATGCCGAACTGGCGCGCGCGCTATCCGGGCGTCGAGGCGATGCACGTGGCCGTGATGGGCTGCGTCGTCAACGGTCCCGGGGAATCGCGGCTTGCGAACGTCGGCATCTCGTTGCCGGGCACCGGCGAGACGCCGGTCGCGCCCGTGTACGTCGACGGGCAGAAGACGGTCACGCTCAAGGGCGAGCGGATCGCCGAGGAGTTCGAGCAGATCGTCGTCGATTACGTGCGTGCAACCTACGGCGGTGAGCCAAGGTCGGCGTCGCTGCTGCCGCAGCCGAAGACGGTCGCGATCAGGCCGGCGGCGTCGCAACGCGTCGCCGCGCCGGGCGACCGTTGACGGCCGCCGACTTCGCCTTCCTCGACTGAATGCCGATGGCAGCCGGACTGCAGGCGGTGCGCGGCATGAACGACGTGCTCCCGGACGAGGCGCCCGTCTGGCAGCGTTTCGAGGACACCGCGCGCAACGTGTTCGAGCGTTACGGCTATCGCAACCTCCGCATCCCGCTCGTCGAGCCGACCCCGCTCTACGTGCGGAGCATCGGCGAGCATACCGACGTCGTCGAGCGCGAGATGTACACGTTCGAGGACAAGCTCAACGGCGAGAGTCTGACGCTTCGTCCCGAGGCAACCGCGGGCATCGTGCGCGCCGCGATCGAGCACAATCTCGTCTACGAGCGCCCGCTTCGCGTATGGACCGGCGGCCCGATGTTCCGTCACGAGCGTCCGCAGAAGGGACGCTATCGACAGTTCCACCAGCTCGACGTCGAGGCCCTGGGCTTTTCCGGACCCGACGTCGACGCCGAGCAGATCGTCATGCTCGCGCGCCTGTGGCGGGCGCTCGGCCTTGCGGATCTCGCGCTCGAGATCAACTCGATCGGCGACGCCGCCGACCGCCGCGCGCACCGCGAGGCGCTGATCGCGCACTTCGAGCGTCATCGCGACGCACTCGACGAGAACGCGCAGCGGCGGCTGCACGCGAATCCGCTGCGCATCCTCGACAGCAAGCACCCGCCGCTGCAGCAGGCGATCGCCGCCGCGCCGCGCCTGCTCGACCACCTGGGCGCCGCTCCGCGCGAGCATTTCGACCGCTTGCGCGCGCTGCTCGACGATGCCCGCATCGCCTACACGGTGAATCCCCGGCTCGTCCGCGGGCTCGACTATTACAATCGCACGGTCTTCGAATGGGTCACCGACGCGCTCGGTGCGCAGGGCACGGTCGCCGGCGGCGGCCGCTACGACGGGCTGTTCGAGGAGCTGGGTGGAAAGCCGACGCCGGCGTGCGGCTTCGCGATCGGCGTCGAGCGAATGATCCTTCTGCTCGAGGCGCAGGGCAAGGCGCAGACGACGACGCCCGACGCGTACGTCGTGCACGCGGGCGAAAAGGCGGCCGCCGTCGCGTGCCACGCCGCCGAAACGCTGCGCGACCACGGCGCGGCCGTCGTCGTGAACGCGGGCGGCGGCAGCTTCAAGTCGCAGATGAAGCGGGCCGACGCGAGCGGTGCACGACTCGCGATCATCGTCGGCGACGACGAGGCGGCGGCGGGAACGGTCGCCATCAAGCACCTGCGCGAAGGCGGCGACCAGGTTGCCGTGCCGCTCGACGATCTCGTGGCGCGCTTCGCGGCACTCAATACGACCAGGGACGAATATGGCAGTTTATGACCTCGAGGAACAGGACCAGATCGACGACCTGAAGGCGTGGTGGGAGCGCTACGGCGGAACGGTCGCGGTCGCGCTCGTGCTGGGCCTGCTCGTCGTCGCGGGCATCCAGGGCTGGCGCTGGTACGCGGGGCATCGCGCGGAGAGCGCGTCGGTGCTCTACAGCGCGGTGAGCGAAGCCATCCGCACGAAGGAGCCGGCGAAGGCGAAGGACGCGATCGCCGCGCTCACCGGCCATTATGCGAGCACCGCCTACGCGCCGCGCGCCGAGCTGCTCTACGCCAAGATGCTCTACGACGGCGGCGATCGCAACGGGGCGAAGGCGCAGTTGCAATGGGTCGTCGATCACGCGGCGCAGGAAGAGTTGCAGGCGATCGGGCGCTATCGGCTCGCCCAGGTGCAGATCGACGAGAAGCAATACGACGGCGCGCTCGCGACGCTCGACGCGAAGCACCCGGCCGCGTTCGATGGGCTGTTCGCCGACCTGCGCGGCGACGCGCTCGTCGCCGCCGGCCGGCCCGCCGACGCGCGTGCCGCGTACGAGAACGCGCTCGCGAAGCTCGATCCCAAGTCCGCATACCGCAACTACGTGCAGGTGAAGCACGATTCGCTCGCTCAGGCGCCGAAGGTCGCCGAGGCGAGCGCGCCGGCTCCTCCGGCCGCACCCCCGTCGACGCCCGCGACCGTCGCGAGCGGCGCCTCCGCGGGCAAGGCGGCCGGAACCGGCAAATGACGCGGTCGCTTCGCGCGATCGGGCTCTCGCTCGTTGCGGCGCTCGCGGCCACCGGTTGCGCGAGCCTGTCGGAATCGCCGCTCACGTCGTGGATCACGCAGATCCCGGTGCCGTCGTTCGCGTGGCTGACCGGTGGCAGTCACAAGCCCGGGCCCATGCCGGAGGTGAAGGCGACCGTCACGCCGCAGATCCTCTGGCAGCAGGCCGTCGGCAAGGCCGCCCCCGGCATGGCGCCCGCCATCACCGCATCGGCGATCTATGCCGCGTCGGTCGACGGCACGCTGATGCGGCTCGATTCGGCGACGGGGCGCGTCGAATGGAAGGTGAGCGCAGGACAGCCGCTGTCGGCGGGACCGGGCGCGGGCTTCGGCGCGGTCGTCGTCGGGACGTCGAAGGGCGACGTGCTCGCATTCGACGAGAACGGCAAGCCGCTGTGGTCTACGCGCGTGTCGAGCGAAGTGATCGCGCCGCCGCGCGTATGGGAGAACATCGTCATCGCGTTCTCCGGCGACGGCCGCATCTACGGCCTCGCGAAGGCCGACGGGCAGACGGTGTGGGTCGATCCGCGTACGAATCCGCCGCTCACCGTCCGCAACGCCGCCGGCGGCGTCGTCTCGCGCGGCGGCCTGTTCGTGGGGACGGCGGGCGGACGCCTGCTCGCGATCGATGCGCAGACCGGCGCGATCGCGTGGGACGGCACGGTCGCCACGCCGAAGGGCGCGACGGAACTGGAGCGCATCGCCGACGTCACGAGCCTGCCCTACGTCGACGACAAGGAAGCGTGTGCAGCCGCGTATCAGGGGCGCGTCGCCTGCTTCGACGTCGTGCGCGGCGCGCTCGTCTGGACGCGCGACATTTCGAGCCTCGCCGGCCTCACCGCCGATGCCAATCGCGTCTACGTCGTCGACGACAAGGGCATCGTGCAGGCGTTCGACCGCAGCAACGGCGCGTCGATGTGGAAGCAGGACGTGCTCGCGAAGCGCCGCATCGGCGGCCCGCAGCTGATCGGCAACGAAGTGGGCGTCGTCGACGTCGAGGGCTACCTGCATCTTCTGTCGCGCACCGACGGGACGTACGTCGGGCGTCTCGCAACCGACGGCAGCCTCGCCACGACGCAGCCTTCGCAGCTCGGCGGCGGGATGTTGTGGCAATCCGAGAAGGGAACGCTGTTCTCGGTCGGGGCGAAATAGCGGCGACGCCGCCGCGGCCCCGATGCTGCCAACTCTCGCCCTCGTCGGCCGCCCCAACGTCGGCAAGTCGACGCTCTTCAATCGGCTGACGAAGACGCGCAATGCGCTCGTCGCCGATTTTCCGGGGCTGACGCGCGACCGCCATTACGGCCGTGCGCGCGCCGGCGAGCGCGAGTTCCTCGTCGTCGATACCGGCGGCTTCGAGCCCGTCGCGACGTCGGGGATCCTGTTCGAGATGGCGAAGCAGGCGAAGGTCGCGATCGCCGAGTCCGACGTGGTGATCTTCATCGTCGACGCGCGCGAGGGCGTGACGCCACAGGATCACGCGATCGCGACGCTGCTGCGCAAGCAGGGTCGGCCGGTGATCCTGGCGGTCAACAAGAGCGAGGGACTGCGCCCGGAGCGCATCGCGGAATTCCACGAGCTCGGCCTCGGCGATCCGCTGCCGATCTCCGCTGCACACGGCGAGAACGTTCGCGACCTCGTCGACATTGCGCTCGATCGCTGCGCGCCGGTCGAAGACGGCGAACCGCAGGCCGACGAGGGCGAGCGGCGCATCAAGGTGGCGGTCGTCGGGCGCCCGAACGTCGGCAAGTCCACGCTCGTCAACGCGCTGCTCGGCGAAGAGCGTGTGATCGCATTCGACGAGCCCGGCACCACCCGCGATGCGATCCATCTCGACTTCGAGCGCGGCGATCGCCGCTACACGCTGATCGACACCGCGGGGGTGAGACGCCGCGGCAGGGTCAGCGAGGCCGTCGAGAAGTTCTCGGTGATCAAGACGCTGCAGGCGATCGAGGATGCCAATGTCGTCATCCTGCTGCTCGACGCGCAGGAGGGCATCGCCGAGCAGGACGCGCATCTCGCCGGCCATATCCTCGAAGCAGGACGCGCGCTCGCGGTCGGCATCAACAAGTGGGACGCTGCCAGCGACGAGCAGCGCGCCACGGTGAAACGCGACGTCGAGCGCAAGCTCGCATTCCTCGACTTCGCCGAGCAGCACGCGATCTCGGCCCGCGAGCGGCGCGGGGTCGACGCGCTGCTGCGCGCGGTGGATCGCGCGTATGCGGCGGCAATGGCGCGCCTGCCCACGCCGCGGCTCACGCGTACGCTACAGCAGGCGGTCGAGCGGCAGCAGCCTCCGCGGGCCGGCATGGTGCGGCCGAAGATGCGCTATGCGCACCAGGGAGGGATGAATCCGCCGCTCGTCGTTGTTCACGGAAGCGCGCTGTCCCGCGTACCCGACACCTACCGACGTTATCTGGAACATTTCTTCCGGGACACGTTCCAATTGCGGGGCACCCCCCTTAGGATACAATTCAAGACAGGCGTCAACCCCTACGCGGACTCCACCGCACGCCGCTAAAAAGGACAAGTCGCGGTCAGAGAGACTTTCGGGCCCCGCAACGCAGGGCCCGTGTCAGGGCCGAACGGAAGTCCTCTTTGACCTCACCTGTCTCGCGAATCCCGCCGGCCGCGCAACCGGCCCGGGACGCGATTCGAAGAGTGCGGAAAACAAGCGCGGAGCTCACCGATGAGCAATAAAGGGCAAATGCTACAAGACCCGTTCCTGAACACGCTACGCAAGGAGCACGTTCAGGTTTCCATCTATCTCGTGAACGGCATCAAGCTCCAGGGGCAGATCGAATCGTTCGATCAATACGTCGTGCTGCTGAAGAACACGGTCACGCAGATGGTCTACAAGCACGCGATCTCGACGGTCGTGCCGTCGCGGCCGATCGCGATGCCGCACCAGAATCACCACGAAAGCGAAAGCTGACGCCCGCCGTGCGAACGCGCGCTTCGCCGCGGCACGCCGCCGCGCGGTCCGCGCATTCGCGCTGACGTAGCGACCGTGTTCGAGCGTCCCGAGATCGGCGATCGCGCGCTCGTTGTCGCGCTCGACATCGGCCGCGACGGCCGTGGCGATCGACTCGCGGAAATCGAGGCACTGGTCGAATCGGCCGGCGCGACGGTCGTCGGCGACGTGCGCGGGCGCCGCCCGCGTCCCGATCCCGCCTGGTTCGCCGGGCGCGGCAAGGTCGACGAGATCGCCGCACAACGCCGCGAGGCGAACGCCGACCTCGTCATCTTCGACCACGCGCTTTCCGGCGTGCAGCAGCGCAACCTCGAGCAGGCCCTCGAGTGTCGCGTCGTCGACCGCACGACGCTGATCCTCGACATCTTCGCGCAGCGCGCGCGAAGCGCCGAAGGCAAGCTGCAGGTGGAACTCGCGCAGCTATCGCACATGGCGACGCGGCTCGTCGGCGGCTGGACCCACCTCGAGCGGCAGAAGGGCGGCATCGGCCTGCGCGGGCCCGGCGAGACGCAGCTCGAAACCGACCGGCGGCTGATCACGCAGCGCGTGAAGCTTTTGCGCGCGCGCCTCTCCAAGGTGGCGCGAAGCCGCGCGACGCAGAATCGCGCGCGGCGCCGCGCAGCGGTGACGACGGCCGCGCTCGTCGGCTACACGAACGCCGGCAAGTCGACGCTCTTCAACCGCCTCACGTCGTCGCAGGTCTACGCGGCCAACCAGCTCTTCGCGACGCTCGACACGACGCTGCGCCGCGTGCGCATTCCAGGCGCGACGAACGTCGTGCTGTCCGACACCGTCGGCTTCATCCGCGACCTGCCGCACGACCTGATCGCGGCGTTTCGCGCGACGCTCGCCGAGGCCGCCGATGCCGATCTGCTGCTGCACGTCGTCGACGCGAGCGCTCCGAACCGCGACGAGCAGATCGAGGCGGTCGACGCGCTCATCGACGAAATCGGCGCCGCCGACGTGCCGCAGATCCGCGTGTTCAACAAGATCGACGTCGCGGGTCTCGCCGCCGGGGTCGAGCGCGATCCCTGTGGTACCATCACGTCCGTCCGTGTAAGCGCGGCGACCGGCGCGGGGATCGCCGAGTTGCGCGCCGCGCTGGCCGAACGCTTCCCGGCTTCGCCGACTCCTGTTTCCGAAACCATTGACACGCCGGCCCGTGCCGGCTGACGAAACCCGCGGGTTTGGTCGGCGCCCCGCGCGCGCCGCACTCTCGATGCCCCGACGGTCATCCGTATGTCGCTGAACGACCCGCAGTGGGGCAAGCGCAGCAACAACAGCGGCCCGCCCGACCTCGACGAAATCTGGCGCAACGTCAACCGCCGGATGAACGAGCTTTTCGGACGCCGCCGCGAAACGACCGACGGCGGCGACGGCGGAGGGGGCGGCGGCCTGCGCCTGCCGATCGGTGGCGCGGGTCTGCTCATCTCGCTCGTCGTGCTGATCTGGCTCGCGAGCGGCTTCTACATCGTCGACGAGGGCCGCCGCGGCGTCGTCACGCGCTTCGGCAAGTACACCGAGACGACGCTGCCCGGGCCGCGCTGGCATTTGCCGTTTCCGATCGAGGCGGTCGAGCTCGTCGACTTCTCGCAGGTGAAGACCATCGAGGTCGGCTATCGCAACACGCCGAAAAACAAGATCGACAAGGAAGCGGTGATGCTGACCGATGACGAGAACATCATCGACATCCAGTTCGCCGTCCAATACAACCTGAAGAGCGCCGAGGACTACGTGTTCAACAATCGGCGCCCCGACCAGATCGTCGCGTACGTCGCCGAGTCGGCCATACGCGAGGTCGTCGGCAAGGCGAAGATGGACTTCGCGCTCTACGAAGGCCGCGAGCAGATCGCGAAGCAGACCGAGCAGCTCATGCAGCAGAACCTCGATCGTTACGGCACCGGCGTGGTCGTGCAGAAAGTGACGCTGCAGAACGTGCAGCCGCCCGAGAAGGTGCAGGCCGCGTTCGACGATGCGGTGAAGGCGGGACAGGACCGCGAGCGCCTCAAGAACGAAGGCGAGGCTTACGCGAACAACGTGATCCCGATCGCCCGCGGCAACGCCGCGCGGCTTCTGCAGGAGGCGGACGGTTACAAGGCCGAGGTCGTGCAGCGTGCCGAGGGCGACGCGAAGCGCTTCGACCAGGTGCTAGTCGAATACCAGAAGGCGCCCGGCGTGACGCGCGAGCGGCTGTACCTCGACGCGATGCAGGCGGTGCTCGCGAGCTCGAGCAAGGTGTTCGTCGACCAGAAGAGCGGCAGCCTCCTCTACCTGCCGCTCGACAAGCTGATCCAGCAGGCGACGCAATCCGGCGGCTCGGCGGCGACGTCCGAGGTGACGATCGGACCGCCGCGTGCGACGCCGCCGGCGGACGGCTCGATGCCGCTCGACGCGACGCGCTCGCGCGACGGGTTGCGCAACCGGGAGGGACGATGAGGCCGCGTGCCCGCCATCGACGCCCCTTCGCCGGAGGCTGGCAGACCCCGCCGCGCCGGACGTGGTTCGCGAAGCTGCGGGAGGCCTGATGCGATTCTCGATGCCCATCCTCGCTGCGCTCGTCGCGCTGCTGTTCATCGCGTCGCAGTCGGTCTACACGGTCGACCAGCGCAAGTACGCGATCAA